>DATKWT010000090.1 GCA_035529395.1 Dehalococcoidales bacterium
AGGAAGGGGGGAAAGATTATATCTGGGGGACACCCCCAGACCCCTGCCAAAGGAGGCTTCGGCCCCTCCCGGAAGAGGGGGTGCCCCTCAGAAGGGGCCTGCCCTCTGGACTCCCCTTTTTCATCACCCTGTCAGACTCGATCCGGGATACGTGTTTGCCCCCTGGATTCCAGCCTGCGCTGGAATGACATCAACATCCATCATACGTAAAGATATATACGAGACACTACACTAGTGTCCCAGGGCATCCAGTATCAGCTCAACGTTCCGGTCAATGGCCTTCTCCCAGGTCTCGGTATCATCGAAAGCACCGGGGAAATACAGGATAATCACCCTGGCGACACCCAGCTCCTCAGCAATTGCTTTGCCGGCGTCCTTGCCACTGTGTACGTTATCAATCACAAGGGTTACGCCTGACTCTCTACCTTTGTCAATGAGACTCTGCGTATCCTGCGGGGTAAGTTCTGCCGGTCCATAGGTCTCTATTACGTAGAGTCCGAGCCACCGGGCAAAACCGGCCTGCCAGAAAGAACACAGGGTAGGAGTGCCAACAATGCCCGTACCTTTCAGTCGTTGCTGTATCTCGGTGTTCTTTTCGACAACCAGAGTGCTGTATTCATCCGCTCTCTTCAGATAGCTGTTCTCGTTATCCATATCTTCCCGAGCGAATGTCCGGGCAACAATCTCCGCGGCCTCAACCTGGACCGACGGTGTCATCCAGTTGCCATCTACTTTAACAGTGACCAATTTCAGGTCCGGATTGTCTGCCGATTCAACAAGACCAGGAACAAACGTCTCCCCAGGGAAACCGTGAACCAGAAATATGTCAGCTTCAGTCAGCTTCTTAATATCACCGGGCGTAGCATCAAAGTCTCCGGGGTGCTGTGAGGCTGGGACTATACTGGTAACATCCACCAGGTCACCACCAACCCGCTCTGCTATATACTTGAGATGTGACGTGCTGGTAACTACTTTCAATGTATCGGTGCCTTGTGTTGTGGGTGTGCAGCCGGACAGTATCGGAGTAAGAATTGTGCCGGCGACAACTACAGCGAAAACCAGAATGCGCATATTTTTCATCATTAACCTACCCCCTGTACTCGTTATAAACAGGTGTGCTGCCAGAAAAGGCAGATAATTGTCTGGTCCCGAACGGCAGCCTTACTTCACTTCTCAAGCAGGTTGCCGTTCCTCAAGAAGAATGCTGTGAGTCAGGAAGTCGACCTCGCGGACCCTGGCCTCGACCTCTTTTAGCTCCCCGAACAGAGTCTTCAGCCGGAGTATGTCCCCGGTAAGCTCTATCGCGGTCACATCTTCGGCAACAAGCTGCCTCTCACCGTCTTTTTCAAGATACGCTTTTGACAGACACACTCTAGTCCTCCCTCCCCCCGAGCTTCTGCAGTGCCTGGGACAGGTATTCACCCGCTTTCTCCATCTCCTGCGCCGCCTGCGTCATATCATCACCGGCACCGGTTTCACCGAGGGCGTTCACCTTATCCGCCCACTCGCGGAACTCCTTGCTGTGCTCCTGATTGTGCCCAATCCAGTGGGCCAGCAGAATCCTTACCTTTGCCAGGATGTCTTCACTGCTCATGGGCAACCTCCTCATTTTATTGTGTCGCATGCCGGGTACGCGGTGTGCGTACCTGACAGCACAGGACGCTGTCTTGTCCTGAAACAATCTACTGTCGACACCGGGAGCACAGTCCGGTAATGGCGAGATGCCTGATCTCGGCGACGAAATCGTGCTTCCTGAGCAGTGCTTTCTCAAGAGGGACCAGCAGCGACTCATCAAGGTCAATGGTAGCGCCGCACCGCCGACAGATAAGGTGGTGATGATGCCCCTTGTTGGCCGGGTGATAGCGGAACCGGCCCCCGCCGAGGTCGGTCTCGGTTACCAGGTCGAGTTTCTTTAACAGTTCCAGTGTCCGATAGACCGTGGAGATATTGACATTGGGGTATTTGGCTACTACCTGGGAATACATCTCTTCGGCGCTGATGTGGTCATCGCTGTTTTCAATGGCCTCAAATATCATCAGCCGCTGCGGTGTCAGACGATATCCCTGCTTGCCCAGCGCGCTGGCAATGTCCCTGCCGTACTCCATGTAGCATCACCCCGGTCTTCCGGTTCTTCACCGGGTCTTCCCGGCAATCTCCGCTGAGTATCATACCAGAACCGGGGGATAAATGCAAGTAGTTGCAGTTACAAATAATTGCAACAATCGCTGGCAGCGTTGACCGTGCCTGTGCTGCCCTGGTCACGTGCGTCCGGTAGCTGAGTTTCGTATCAGGGTGATGAAAAACCCTTTCGACCAACCCCCGTGCGGCCCGGATTGAGCGCCCCTCAGAAGGGGCGGTGCTCCTCAGAAGGGGCGGGGCGCCTCTCAGAAGAGGGAGCGCCTCTCAGAAGAGGGGGCGCCTCTCAGAAGAGGGAGCGCCTCTCAGAAGAGGGAGCGCCTCTCAGAAGAGGGAGCGCCTCTCAGAAGAGGGAGCGCCTCTCAGAAGAGGGAGCGCCTCTCAGAAGAGGCGGGGCCATCAGAATGGGCGGGCCCTCTGGACTCCCCTTTTTCAGCACCCTGCTATATCTGGCTGTAGCCGCTGCCGACGCGGTCAACACCGGCGCCCTGGGCTTTGTCTATCCAGCCGAACTCCTTGAGAATCTGCTGGCTGTAGGTGACCCGACCGGTGACCCTGTCCAGCGGCTCGGTAGCCAGCAGGAGGGCGGCTCTGGCCATCATCTCCGGCGGCTCACCGCGTGGGTCATCCATACCCGTGACCAGATTGTGGTAGACGGTACCCGGTGTCGGTACAACCTGAGAGGGTGATACACAGGTCACCGAAATGCCATACCGGTAGACCTCCTCGGCCAGCCCCTGGGTGAACCGCTCCAGCGCCGCCTTCTCGGCACCGTAGAGGGTGCCGCCGCGCTCACCGCCGGTGGCCTCTTTGTAGGGACCACGCCCCGGACCGATTGCCGCTCCCGAGGAGATGTTGACGATAGCCCCGCTACCCCGCTCCACCATGTCCTGAAGCGCGAGCTGGCTCAGGATGAAGGGACCGTGGAAGTTCACCGAGAAAGACCGGAGCCACCTGCGGACCGGGATATCCTTGACCGGTATGAAGTAAGTCAGGGCGGCGTTGTTCACCATGACATCGACCGGACCGAATATCTCCCTGGTCTTCGCCACCAGTTCACGGCAGCTCTCCTCATGGGACACGTCGACCTGCATCGGCACCGCCGTGCCTCCGGCTTTCTCAATTTCCGAGACCGTTGTCATTAGCGAGCCTTCCAGGATATGGTCTCCTTCGGTTACTGTCCGCGCGGCGCAGGCGACTTTCGCGCCCTCCGCAGCGAACAGTAGTGCAATTGCCTTACCGATACCACGACTCGCTCCCGTCACGATTGCTACCTTGCCATCAAGTTTCCCCATTATCGACCTCCTTCGTTTTTCCTGTAAGAGAAACAGGCAAACCGCCCGTTCACGCCTTCCTGGGCAGGTTGCTGAAAAACCCTTTCGACCAATCCCCGTGCGGCCCAGCTGGGCCGCCTCCCCCTTCCTAGCCAGGAAGGGGGTAGAATTTATATCTGGGGGACACCCCCAGACCCCTGCCGAAGGGGCGAAGCCCCTTCGGGACTTCCCTTTTTCAGCGCCTTCCTGGGCAGGTGCCTGTCCCGGCTGTCCAGCATTATCGTTACCGGACCATCGTTGTGGATTTCGACCTGCATATACTGCTGAAATCGGCCCGTGGCCACACTGAGCCCGGTCGCCCTGGCCCGCTCGACAAAGTTTTCGAACAGTTCCTCGGCTATTTCCGGTGGCGCCGCATCGGTGAAGCTGGGGCGACGGCCTTTCCTTGTGCCGGCCAGCAACGTAAACTGGCTGACCAGTAGCAGCTCTCCTCTGACATCTTCAATGGAAAGGTTGAACTTGCCCGCTTCGTCCTCAAAGATACGGAGACCAAGTGTCTTCGAGACCAGGTATTCTACGTCTTCCCGGCTATCTCCGTCAGCCACACCGACGAAGACCACCAGCCCCCGCCCGATGCTGCCGACCAGCTCACTGCCGACACTGACCGAAGCCTTGCCGACCCGTTGCAGCAGCGCTTTCACTCTTTGGCTCCACCCGAGTCCTTCCCGGCGGTGGTTTTCTCCTCGCCGGCCGGTTTTTTATCAGCCGGCTTCTCCTGACCGGCGCCGGACTTACCGGCATCACCGTGACCATCCCCGCCGAAATCACCCGGCTTGCGGCTATCCGTCACGTAGAAACCACTTCCTTTGAAAATTATCGGGGCCGGATGGAAAAGCCTCCGACTTGCACTCTGGCAACGGGGACATTTCGCCCCCGGTTCATCAGTGTAACTCTGCCGCTTCTCAAAGTGGTGGCCACATGACTGGCACTCGTAATCGTAGGTAGGCACCCTTCACCTCACAGGAAAAATTGTAGTTGATTGCCTTGGCGCAATCAATGTCGACTGCTCTGGTGCAATCAGTTAAGATTATACCCTTTTGCGCTTCCACCTGCCAAGTCGGAAATACAACACCGTAGCAATTGCCGTAACGAACACCCCCGCCACGAGCGCCCAGCGTATTCCGAGGACACCCATCTCTGTTAACTCCGGCAGCAGATACGCCAGGGGCAATATTACCAACCAACTCGCTACCATTCCAATTACCATTGGCGGTACAGTGTCACCGGTGCCGGAGAGGGACTGCCCAAGCACCACACCGAGACCGAGCATCACATAACCTGCGGCGGCTATCCTCATGAACGTGCTGGTCATTTCCACAATATCCGGTTCGGTACTGAAAATACTCACAATGTTCTCTGCCCATACCAGCACTACTACCGAGCAGATGACCATGAGCGCCGTGGACAGTCCGACGGCCTGCCAGCTACCCCGCTCTGCCCGTCCGGGATGCCCCGCCCCCATGTTCTGCCCCGCAAGCACGCCCGAGGCCGTACCAAGTCCGATATTAATCGGTATCAGCAGCATCTCAACCCGCTGCATCAGTGAGTGTGCTGCCACCGCCAGTGTACCGAACGGCGCTGTCAGCCAGGCCACTACCACCAGGCTCAAGGAACGCTGTACCCCCATTACCGAGGCCGGGATACCTATCTTTACCATACGCCAGACCATTGAGAGGTCAATCCGGAAGTGTCTCATCGTTAGTCTGAGCCTGCCTTTCTCCAGAGCAGGAATTCTCCACACGGCCATAAATGCGCAAGCACGGAGCAACAAATTGCCGGATGACTGACTGTCAGCCCAACCTTTCAACCACCGGTCCCAGTCGAAACGAACGGCACGTCCGGTGAAGAGCGCCCAGAGCACCAGGACCATGCCGATGCCACGTGAAATCACATTGGCCATCGCAGCACCACTGGCGCCCATATCCGGAAATAGTCCCCAGCCGAAGACCAAGGCGTAGCTCAGCGGGATGTGGACGAGCCGGTAGAAGATAACGATTGCCAGCGGGGTTACGGCATCCCCGGAGGCCTGCATGATGCTGTAGCCAATTAACCAGAAGGCTACCGTGACCGAGCCAAAACCGAACATGATACGCATGTAGTCGGTGCCCACCGCAATAACGTCAGGTTCAAGCCCCATCAGAGTCAGGACTATTTCGGAAAGCGTAAGACCCAGAATTACCATTACCAGCGTGTAGAACACACCAATGATAAAAGTCTGCTGACCGGTATGATTTGCTTGCTCAATATCTCCGGAACCGACAAATCGAGCGACAAGGGCACGTATACCGATACCCAGTCCGTTCATCAACATCATCTGGAAGCCGGCGTAGATACCGGCGATGCCGATACCGGCAACAGCCGCCGCTCCGAGCTTGCCCACCCAGACCATATCGATACTGATACCGATCATGTACAGGCCTTCGGTGACAACCATCGGCCAGGACAGACTCAGAAGGTTGCGCGTAACGCTGCCCCTGGTCCAGTCCTTCTCCCGCTTCACTTCCAGGCTACCTGTCGATTCCATGAAAAGGCTCCACTGGAGTAGGTTGTTATACTACACTAGATTCTCTTACTCTTCCACCTCCCGGACTTGAAGTATACGGTATATATAATAGCGCGAAGGACAATGGCAGATACAATTCCCCAACGGACACCATATACGCCGAGGTCCGTGTATTTAGGCAGGAAATAGGCCAGCGGCACCTGTATCAGCCACATGCTGAGGAGAGTGGTAATCATCGGTATCATCGTGTCTCCGACACCGTTGAGGCACTGCGAAAGCACCATCACCAGACCAAACACTACGAAGGACACAATTTCTATACGAAGAAAGTTACCGCCAAGCGCCTTCAACGCCGGTTCCGAGTTAAATACACCTATTATTTCTTCAGCCCAGAATACGATCACCAAAGAAGCAATAACCATTACCACGGAAAACAGGGCCGCCGCCGTCCATCCGGTCCGCTCGGCGCGCCCCGGCTGCCTGGCACCCAGGTTCTGTCCCGCCAGAACACCCGCCGCCTGACCGATTCCCTGGGCTGGCATGTGGGCAAACTGCGCAACCCTCTGAATCAGGGAGTGAGCCGCTACCGCGGTTGTGCCGAAAGGGGTTACGAACAAAACCAGTACGAGATTGGCAAAACTACGCTCGATACCGGTGACTGATGCCGGGATACCAATCCGGACAATACGCCAGATGATATTACGGTCCAGACTGAAATTCCGCAGGCTCAACCGCAGGCGTGATGGTACTAATTGGACAACCCGCCAGATGGCAATACGCCCGATTATGCCCCTGTCATTCCACCAGCGAGACCGGTCCAGCCAGACCGACTTCCCTGAGAAAAGAGCCCATAGACCAACTGCCGCACCGAGGCTTTGCGAAATGACATTGGTCATCGCGGCCCCGCTTACGCCCATAGCGGGGAATATCCACCAGCCGAAGACCAGGAAGGGGCATAAGGCTACATGCAGAATCCGGAAGCCTGCCGAGGCCATCATCGGGGTTAGTGAGTCGCCGGAGGCCTGCATAACACTTTCGGCCATCATCCGGAAAGACATCGCTACCGAGCCAATGAACATAATTCTCATGTAGGCGGCCCCTTCGGATACCACCTCTTCTTCGAGACCAAATACACGCATGATAGGTTCGGCCAGGACAATGCCGATAATGGCCATAATAATAGAGAAAACGGCACTGACTACAACGGCCTGCTGACCAACACTATTGGCACCCTTGTCGTCACCAGCACCAATGAAGCGGGCTATCATAGCCCTGGTGCCGGTAGTCAAGCCCATCCTGGCTGAATTCACCACCATCACCGCGGTACCGGCAACACCGACACCCGCAATGGAGGCTTCGCCCAGCTTGCCAACCCATATCATGTCAATAGTAGGGCCCATCATGGTCATGATGGCATTGATAGACATCGGCCAACCGAGCAGCAGGAGGTTCCTGATGATACTTCCCCTGGTCCAGTCACGTTGGAACCTTCTGCTTTTTCCCCCGTATTCCGGGGTTTCCCCGGTCTCTTCTTCTATTTCCATAGTATCCGGTCCGTGGTCAGACCCGCTTCCGCTTCCACCTGCCAAGCTTGAAGTATGTCGTGTAGCCAATTGCGCCCGCACCTATCGAGATAACCATCGCCCAGCGCACTCCGTAGACTCCGAGGCTGGTGTAATTGGGCAGGACGTAGGCCAATGGCAACTGTATCAGCCACATCATCAACAGGCTGATAACCATCGGTGGGACGGTGTCACCGGCACCGGAGATGCAGAACTGGAGTACGATGACGAACCCAATCAGGAAGTAGCCGGTGGTGGCTATCCGGATGAATCTGCTACCCATCTCTACCAGGCCGGATTCCTTGTTGAAGATGGTGACGACACTCTCCGCCCCCAGCAGTAACCCCAGCGAGCAAACGGCCATCAACGCCAGGGCCACAATGGCCGCGAGCCAGCCACCCCTCTCGGCGCGCTCCGGCTGGCCAGCGCCAAGGTTCTGTCCGGCGAGGGTACCGGCCGCCATGCCCAGTCCCATGACCGGCATGAACAGTATCATCTCCACACGCTGGGAAATAGTGTGGGCAGCCACAGCGAAGGTGCCGAAGGGCGCCATAATTCTGATAAAGACAAACCCGGCCAGGGCCATCTGCATCCCCATGATACTGGATGGTACACCGATTCTGATAATACGCCAGATGATACCGGGGTCAATGCGGAAGTTATCGAGCGTCAGCTTCATCTGGGCCTGCCCCAGGCGGAGCATTTTCCGAACGGGACTAAAATAGATGGACCTTCCCGTGAACAAGACCCACAATGAAAGGCCCAGCCCCAGGGTCTGTGAGATGATATTGGTATATGCGGCACCACTGACCCCCAGTTGGGGAAATACCCACCAGCCGAGCACCATGAAGGGGCAGAGGGCCACGTGGAGGAATCTGAAGAAAATGCCGATCCACATCGGTGTTACCGCGTCCCCGGAGGCCTGCATAGCACCCTCGCACATCATGCGGACCACCATCACTATCCCGCCGACGAACACAATCCTCAGGTAGGTTGCTCCCTGGAGGATGACCTCCTCCTCCAGAGGGAACAGGCGCATTATAGACTCGGCAAGAAAGAGGCCGACCAGTGCCATGATTACCGAAACAACGGCGCTGACCACAAATGCCTGTACGGCCACGTAGTTGGCACTCTGGAGGTCGCGGGCCCCGATGAAACGGGCAATGATTGCTCGCATTCCCATGGCAAGACCCATGATAGCCGACATCAGGAGTTGCACACCGATGCCGGCAACACCGACAGCGGCAATGGCCGCTGAGCCCAGCTTTCCCACCCATATCATGTCAATGGTGGGGCCCAGCATGTTCAGGCTGGAACTGACCATCATCGGCCAGGACAGCTTCATCAGATTGCCGATGATGCTGCCCTGGGTCCAATCACGGTCGGACCCGTTACGTCTTCTATCGTATTCCGGGGTTTCCTCGGTCTCTTCTTCTATCCCCATAGTATCCGGTCCGTGGTCAGACCCGTTTCCGTTTCCACCTGCCAAGCTTGAAGTATATCGTGTAGGTAATTGCTGACACCGCTAGAGAGATGACTATCGCCCAGCGTACGCCGTATATGCCGAGTCCGGTGGCATCAGGGAGAATGTATGCCAGCGGTATCTGTAATAACCAGACCATCACCAGGCTAAGAATCATCGGCGGCACAGTATCACCGGCACCGGTGATGCAAAACTGCATCACAATAACGAACCCTATCAGGAGGTATCCGACTGCGCCTATCCGGAGGAAGGTACCGCCCATTTCTACCAGGTCGGGTTCCCTGTTAAAAATACCGATGATACCCTCCGCACCTAATAGAAGAGCCAAACAGCAGACAACCATAAACATCAGCGCCATGAACGATGCCTGCCAGCCACTTTTTTCAGCGCGACCGGGCTGCTCGGCACCGAGGTTCTGCCCGGCAAGGATTCCAGCCGCCATGCCCAGCCCTACTATCGGCATAAAGATAATCATCTCCACGCGTGATACAATGGTATGGGCAGCTACGGCATATGTCCCGAAGGGCGCCATAATCCTGACGAGGAAGAACGCACCGAGTGCCTGCTGCATACTCATAATACCGGATGGTACACCGATTCGGACAATACGCCAGATGATACCGGGGTCGATGCGGAAATTCTTTGTTATCAGTTTCATCCTGCCCCACCCCAGCCGGATCCTCTTTCTCGTCCTGTCGAAATAAATGGAACGCCCTGCTATAAGGACCCACAATGAAAGGCCCAGCCCCAGGGTCTGTGAGATGATATTGGTATATGCGGCACCACTGACCCCCAGTTGGGGAAATACCCACCAGCCGAGCACCAGAAAGGGACAAAGAACTATGTGGACAAACCGGAAGACAACTGAAATCCACATCGGCGTTACCGCGTCGCCTGCGGACTGGATAGCGGATTCGCACATCATGCGCACTATCATCACTACCCCACCGAGGAAAACAATCCTCAGGTAGCTTGTCCCTTCGAGGATGACTCCTTCTTCCAGGTCAAACAGGTTCATAATAGATTCGGTACAAAAGAGACCTATCATCGCCACAATCAAAGATATCACGGCACCCAGTACAAAGGCCTGTAATGCGACATGGTTAGCACTCTTACGGTCTTGTGCCCCGATGAAGCGGGCAATCATGGCTCTCATTCCCATACTGAGCCCCATAATTGCCGACATCACGAGCCCGACAGCAATACCGGCAACACCAACACCGGCGATAGCATCCGAACCCAGACTGCCGACCCAGACCATGTCAATGGTGGGACCAAGCATATTGAGGACAGAGCTTACTATCATCGGCCAGGCCAGCCTGATAAGATTGCCCGTAATGCTGCCCTGAGTCCAATCACGGTCGAACCCGGGCTGTCTTCCTCCCGGGCCCGCCGCTCCTGCCGTACTGCCAGTATCCATATTAAGTATTCACTATTAAAATATTATATTATTACTATACCCGTCTTCGTTTCCACCGACCTGTTCTGAAATAGAGCAGGTATGCAATCGCCCCAAATATAAGACCGGAGACAATTGCCCAACGCACACCGTACACACCGAGGTCTCCCACTTTTGGCAAGAGATAGGCCAGCGGTAACTGCAGCAACCAGACAGACACCAGACTGAAAATCATCGGGGGGACAGTATCGCCAGTCCCGGACAGGGTACTCATTAGCGAAGACGTAAATCCCATCACCATATAACCAGCTACCGCTATCCGCAGGAAGGTAGTAGCCACTGTCACTAACTCTGATTCCGAGTTAAAGATGCGCACGATAGGGCTCGGCACAATCAGGAGCACTATCGAGCAGACAATCAGAAAACCCTCAACCAGCAGTACCGCTATCCAGGCTCCCTTTTCAGCCCGGTCCGGTTTTCCGGCTCCAAGGTTCTGTCCCGCGAGCACCCCGGCTGCCTGACCGAACGCCATTCCCGGCATGAACATCACCATCTCAATCCGCTGAGTTATGGTATGGGCTGCTACCGCGATTGTCCCGAAGGGGCTGATAAACATCATCAGGAAGAACTGGCTGAAGGTACGCTGCATCCCGGAAATCATTGATGGCAACCCAATCCGGACAATGCGCCAGATAGTCTGCGGGTCAAGGTGGAAGTTCTGCAGCGTCAGCCGCAGCTGGGACTGCCCGACATGGACCCGGGGTAGCCACCGTAACAGAAGTACACCACGCAGCCAGCTATCTTCATCCTGCTGGAGTGGACGCTTGAAATAAAGGGAGCGACCGGTGAACAGTAACCATAGTCCCAGACTCACACCCAGGCTTTGCGAGATAACGTTGGTTACCGCCGCACCCCGAACGCCCAGCTCCGGGAATATCCACCAGCCGAAAATGAGAAATGGGCACAATACCACATGAAACAGCCGGTAAATGGTGGCCGTTATCATTGGCGTGACGGTATCACCGGAAGCCTGCATTACACCTTCGGCCATGATGCGGAAGGAAATGGCGGCAGACCCGACGAACATAATCCTCAGGTAGTCTGCTCCGGCGACTACAACTTCCGGTTCAAGTCCGAAAAGACCGAGTATTTCTTCAGCCAGGAAAGCACCGACAGCCGCCATGATAATGGCGAACCCGCCACTGATGACAAAAGCCTGCTGGGAGACGTGGTTAGCACCCTGAATGTCACCGGTACCAATAAAACGAGCTATGAGTGCCCTCATTCCCATGATGAGGCCCATCATAGCCCCCATTATCAACTGCGTGGCAATACCGGCGACACCGACACCAGCTACCGAAGAAGACCCGAGTTTTCCGACCCATATCATATCGATGGTGGGACCGAGCATCATGAGGCTGCTGCTGATGACCATTGGCCAAGACAGTCTCAGGAGATTACCAACGATACTGCCCTGAGTCCAGTCCCTCATCAGGGGGCCACCCCGCCTGCCGCCAGGAAACCCGGTCTGCTCCATCCCGCCAGCGTCCACTCCTTTACTACTATGTCCGCCTTCCTGCTCCTAATACAAAGAACCCCTGGGCTAACTCCCGGCAAGTCGCCGGAGTACCAGCAAGCCTATGAAAAACCCTTTCGACCAATCCCCGTGCGGCCCATCCGGGCCGCCTTCCCCTTCCTGTCCAGGAAGGAGCCTTCTGCGGAAGGGGGGAAAGATTATATCTGGGGGACACCGGCAGAATCTGGTTTCGGATTCTGCTAACGTCATTCTGTAAGAATGACGCCCAGACACCCCTGCCAAAAGGAGCGCCTCTCAGAAGAGG
>DATKWT010000091.1 GCA_035529395.1 Dehalococcoidales bacterium
TCTGGCGCTGGCACTTGAGAGATGGACCTGGAAGCGTGGTCGCTAGGAGGGGCACCGCCCCTTCTTAGCAGGATGCTGAAAAATGGGAGTCCAGAGGGCAGGCCCCTTCTGAGGGGCACCCCCTCTGGCAGGGGTCTGGGGGTGTCCCCCCAGATATAATCTTTCCCCCCTTCCTGGCCAGGAAGGGGGACAGGGGGATGGTCGAAAAGGTTTTTCATCATCCTGTTAGAGCCAGTGTCATTGGCTAAATAACTATATATAGGAAGCACTACACTAGCTGGTATTTCTGCAATTGAGTATCACCTCTCGTTAGTAATAACTGCCTTCCAAGTAGACATAACTCTAAAAACAAATCACGCCTGGTTAGTCTCGAATTGTTTCTCCTATATTTTCTTTGTCTGGTTTATTGCCATTGAGGCTGTTTGTCACTAATGTACTGGAAGAGTACAGGGTGATTGACAACAGGGCAGCCCCGAAAGTAACATGAAGTACGGATGTTGTTACTGCTTCTGGCGATAAGGAACCTTACCCGCCGTCGTGTGCGGACGATACTCACCGTTATGGGCGTGGCCATAGCCATATCCTTCACCGTGGGTATACTCAGCATCAGTGAAGGCTTCATGGCGTCCTTTGAAAACTCCATGGCACAGCAAGGCACCGACATTATTATTGTCCCCAAGGAAGCCGAAGCATATCCCTATCCGGATGTCGCCGCGTTTGTTGGCAGCTTCTCAGAGGAAACTTTGCGTGAGATAGAGCAATATGAGAACGTCAGGGCCGTGTACCCTGTCCTGACGGCGGTACCTATGACGATGCCGATGGATAAAATTGGGGCTATTCCCATCTTGAATGGCGTTACTCCGGCGTATTTCAGCGATGTAGCACCCTATCTGCGGCTCAGCTCCGGGCGGCTGATAACGGGTGACGACCAGAATGTACTGGTAGCCGGTTCCGGAATAGCGGATGTGGCCGGTCTTGAGCTGGGCGGTACCATGGAAATCCGGGGCATTCCATTCGAGGTTGTCGGTATCCTCGAACCCAGTGGCGGTATGGATGACGGCATGATCTTCACTCCTCTGGAACCCTTGCAGAAGGCTTATGACAAAGAAGGCCAGTTGACCTATGTCCCGGTGAAAGTGGACGATGTTGCCAGGGCGGAAGAAACCGCTGAAGGAATCAGCGAGAAGTGGCCCGGTGTTTCAGCCCAGACCATGACATCAGTGATTGATAAGCTGGTTGACTTGGTGGGGATTGTAAGAGCAGCCCACATGGGCATGTCAGCCGTTGCTCTCCTGATTGGCATCCTCTTTATTCTATCGACCATGCTGATGGCAGTCGGTGAGCGAGTGAGGGAAATCGGCACCATGAGGGCTATCGGCGCCCACCGGGGCTTCATCTTTCGGATGATAGTCATGGAATCACTGGCGACCAGCTTGATTGCCGGTGGTATTGGCTGCCTTGGAGGCTATCTGCTGTCACAGGGTATTACCTACGTTCTGTCCGAGTTCATGGGACTAACCTATTTTGCCCCCGTGGTTAATGCGCGTATATTTGGAATCGGCCTGGCGATAGCCCTTCTGGTCGGGATGCTTGCCGGCCTCTACCCGGCGTGGCGCATATCAAAAACGAACATAGTACAGGCGTTGCGATATGAGTGATATTATTGTTGAAACCAGGGACCTTTCCAGGGCGTTTCGTGTCGGTAGCCAGGAAATCATGGCCCTGGACAGCCTCAGCCTGCAGATAGCGAAGGGTGAATTCGTGGGCATTATGGGGCCGTCCGGTTCGGGTAAGACGACACTCCTTAACCTGCTTGGCTGTCTTGACCAACCGAGTAGCGGCAGTATAGTTTTCGAGGGGCAGGATATCTCAGGGTTAAACGAGCGTGAAATTGACGACCTGAGACTGAAGAGAATGGGATTTATCTTCCAGACGTTTAACCTGATGCCAACCTTCACAGCCCTGGAAAACGTGGCTTTCCCGATGGAGATTGCCGGAATACCGCGTGATGAGCGGACAGAAAGAGCCCGGCAGCTCCTCAGGCAACTGGGCCTCATCGAGAGGATACACCATAAGCCACGAGAGCTCAGCGCAGGTGAGAATCAGCGAGTGGCAATAGCCAGGGCGCTGGCCAACAATCCATCGGTCATCCTCGCTGACGAACCGACGGGGAATCTGGACTCCAGGACCACGGAAGAAATTTCTCAACTTCTCAGTGAACTTAACACGGAGTACCAGGTGGCCATTATTCTGGTAACCCATGATGCCAGCGTTGCCCAGGCAGCCTCCAGGCGTCTGTGGATGATTGATGGCAGGCTGGACCACGATCCAGACTCGCGGTAGTGCCGCCAGTTTGAACTAAGCCTCATCATACGGTGCCGGAAGGGCAGCACCCCAACCACTGTCAGTGTGCGAACCGCCAATCAGGTAAGATTCGTCTTTGGGTGGGGTGTACTTCAACGGGAGCAAACGTTGCGACTACGAATACTGCTCAGCGATTCTAGTACCCCTTACTTCATCTCTGCACCTTCTAGACTTGCAGTCAGAGGGCGGTCAGATTGAAGTCATGTCACATCTTGGAACTAGAGTCTGACCCTGTAGCAGGGGTTGTCAATACCCCAAATTGAGAGGACCCCTGCCCATGCGGAACGTAGTTACAACTTTGGAGGGGGAGGTGGTGTCTCTTCGTCTGGCTTAAGTGGCATTTCCTTCCAGGATTTCCACCACAGGATTCTCAGATGGCGGCCTTTGGCGTAGCGAATGTAACCTCTATTTTCAAACGCTCTTTGAGCCGTCAGGTTATTCGTGTCCCTTGCAGCTCGTATTAAAGTAATTCCCCTCTCCATGAGAAATTGACATTTTTTGTAGGCAGAATTAGTGCTCAGTCCCATTCTCCTGTATTTTGGGATTGTCCGTTCACCGCCAGCACATGCTTCTTTCTTGTCGAAGTTGACTCGGTAGGGTATATCATTAAAGGTTTTCTTGGCTGACTCAGTGGTAGCCATCCAGGTTATATGTGCAAGCTCTCTCCTAATGAAAAGGCACAAAGCTATCGCTCCCTTGTCCAATCTCTGGCGGTCATTGATATGATAGGAGCGGAAGTCCTCAAATTGAGTAGCCAGTTCATCGGCCTGCTCATTTGATGTCACAAAATGGTAAGTCAAATCCGGAATGTCAGGCACAAAGTCACTCGCATCTAGCCCTTCGCTCTCGAGTGAAAGCTCGCTAAGGTAGTACGTCTTATAGACGAAGATATAGTCTGCCAGGAATGCGAGCCCTCTTCTGAATAAGGCTGGGAATCCTTCAATTCGGGAAATAGTCTTCATGGTCCTATATAGCATGGTCAGTCTGTGTATCATCGCAGTCCTTCGATGTCTTCTCTTTACTCACGTTGAACGGCACGAACTGCCGCATTATCCAGTGCTTTCAGTACCCTTCTATTACTTCATTTACTTCATTGGCCTCCCAAACCAATATCTTGTTTTCAGGCCAGTTGCCTATGAGGTACGAAAGTTTAGTCCTTCACCGGGGGTCTGTCAATACGGCGACTTGACATGCAGGCAAATCAGAGTTAGTATTGTTATGGGCATATGACCATAAGTCAACAAGGAGAACCAGCGGATAATGGTAAGAATGGGCAGGCCACCGCTCTGGCGTCGAGTTAACAACATACCTGATGTGCCCTACTTCAAACCGGCCGGGGTACCGCTGACCGCACTGGAAGAGGTACAGTTGTCGGTTGAGGAAGTAGAAGCAATTCGCCTGAAGGACCTTGAGCGTTTAGCACAAGAGGGTTGCGCTCAAAGGATGAGTGTCTCGCGTACCACCTTTGCTCGTATCCTGACTTCAGCCCGGCAGAAGATGGCTGATGCTTTACTCCATGGTAAGGCGATTAGAATTGATGGCGGTAATTTTCAATTGGCCCTGCAGCATTTCAGGTGCAATCGTGGCCATGAGTGGGATGTTCCGTTTGAAGTTATGGTAAATACGCCCCCACGGTTCTGCCCTGCCTGCAACACACAAAATATCCTGAGCACTCAGCTTCCGGGCCCGGGAAGAGGCAGGTCTGGCCGAGGAAGACGCCATAGAGGCGGGCGCAACTGGCAGGAGGTGTAGAGTGGAAACGCAGTTGGTACCGGCCGAGAGCAACACAGGTGGGAAACCGAATGCTCGCAGCACAGAACAGCGCAGGATAATCCTGAGAATTATTCAACAGGCCGGTGGACACCTTGATGCGGATGATATCTACCGCCTGGCCCGGAAAGACTTGCCTGTCATCAGTTTGTCTACCGTGTACCGTACCCTGCAATTATTCCGGAAATTAGGGCTAATTGAAGAGCATCAGTTCAGTGACATGCGGCGGCGTTATGAAAGTGTGCCCCGCGCGAAGCATCATCACCTGGTATGCCTGGGCTGCGGTCGGGTGCTTGAGTTCAACTGCCCATCGACGGAGCGATTGAAATCCAGGATAAGCCGGCAAGAAGGATTCGAGGTTACTGACGCCGAAGTACGTCTCGAGGGCTACTGTCCCGAATGTAGAAGTCGCCTATCGGATAGAATGATTGATACTGAACAGGGCAATAAATAGAGGAGGTGAGCGAAATGCCGTTTGAAATGGGACCTGCCGGATGGGCTTATACCTATCCATATGCTTACCGTCACTATATTCCATCACTCCTGGTATGGCCCTGGCGGGGTTACCGCGGTTGTGGCTGGGGTCGTGGCAGGGGCCGCGGATTTGGTCGGCGCTGGTTTGCCCGCAACTGGTACCCCGGTGGTAAATCTACATATGAGGTATGAATGCCGAAAAGTAAACAGGACATTGTTTCGAAAAAGGTTTGAAGCGCTCAGAGAACAGGAGGTTGGAAAATGCCTAATGGATTTGGTAGGGGGTTCGGCTTCGGAAGAGGCAGGGGGTTTGGCTTTAGAGGAAGCTCTCCCTCCTGGCCGTACGTTGGCAGGGGTAGAGGTGGACTGCCGAGGAGTGCCTACTTCATGGGCGGTGTCGGTATGCCACCGGCCTGGGACTACCCACAGCCCCAATACATGGGGCCCCAATACATTGGGGCGCCATCTGCACCGGGCAATGTTCCCTTTTCGCCTCAGATGACCAGAGAAGAGGAACTCAGCTATCTACAGGACCAGGCAAAAGGAATAACGGAACAACTCGACGGGATTGAGACCAGGATGCGTGACCTGGAAAAAGAAAAGGAATAGGACACCACTTATCACAATATAGACTAAAACAGTTGGAAAAAGGAGGCGAACAATGCCAGGATTTAACGGTACCGGCCCGAGGGGAATGGGGCCAATGACAGGCGGTGGACGGGGTTTTTGCAGTCCCTGGGGAAGAGGGGCTTATCAACGCGGGTATGGTGTTCCGCGGACGGCGTATGGTAATCCCTACTACGGGGCCTGGCCAGTTGCTCCCGGTAATGCACCCTTTGCTCCTGGTGTAGGCCGTGAGCAGGAGCTTGGTTTTCTGCAACAGCAAGCTCAGGTCATGAAGGAGCAGCTGGAGCAAATAGAGGTCAGAATACAAGAGATAGCAATCGAGAAGAAGTAAGGAGAGGTTATGAAGATTGCGATTTCAGCAACAGAACCCACTCTCGAAGCCGAGGTAGACCCTCGCTTCGGGCGCTGTCAGCATTTCATTATTGCTGACTCTGAAACGATGGAGTTTGAAGCCGTCGATAATACCAGTGCTATGGCTTCAGGTGGGGCAGGAATCGCCACTGCCCAGGTGATTTCCAGCAAGGGTGTACAGGCTGTGCTCACCGGTAATTGCGGTCCAAACGCTCATCAGGTGCTCTCGGCCGCCGGGATTCAGGTGATTACCGGCGCATCCGGCAAGATAAAGGATGCTATTCAGGATTACGTGGCCGGTAAGTTCCAGGCTAGCTCACAGGCTAACGTGCCTGACCACGCCGGAATGAATGCTGTTCCTGGCATACAATCTGGCGGAGGTTCCGGTATGGGCAGAGGCATGGGCATGGGCATGGGCCGTGGTATGGGTATGGGAGCCGGAATGCCATCACCAGTCAACCAGACACCGCCGCCCCAGACACCGGAGCAAAACCTCAAGACACTCAGGGAACAGTCGCAAGCACTGGCACAACAGCTGGCTGAGATGCAGCGTAAGATTGAGGACATGGAAAAGAAAGAGAAATAAGCAAACTCATTTAAACAAACGGGAGGTGCGATTATGCCCAGAGGAGACGGAACCGGACCCCCTCAGGGTGGTGGTCCGGGTGCGGGGAGAGGTATGCCCGGAAGAAGCAGGGGTGCCGGGAGAATGGGGGGAACACGTGCCGGAGCCGGTCCTGATGGTGAGTGTGTCTGTCCGGGTTGTGGTGCCAGAGTATCACATCAGGTGGGTGGACCCTGTTACAATATGAGTTGCCCCAGATGTGGGACCAAGATGGTGAGAGCATGATAATAGCGGTGGCCAGTGGCAAAGGGGGAACGGGCAAGACATTGGTGGCTACCAGTCTTGCCCTCTCCTTGGAAGACAGAGGGGGAGTACAGATCCTGGATTGTGATGTGGAGGAGCCTAATGCCCATGTCTTTCTAAAGCCACGATTTGACGGCAGCGAACCTGTCAGTATTCCGATACCCAGGGTAGATGAGGAAAAGTGCACACACTGTGGCAAATGTGCCGAGGTCTGTGCATTCAATGCCATTGCGGTACTCGGTCAGTACGTGATGGTCTTTCCCGAACTCTGTCACGGTTGCGGTGCCTGTAGCTACCTCTGCCCGGAAAATGCCATCACCGAGGAGTACAGAGAAATTGGCGTTGTCGAATGGGGGTATTCGGATGGCGTTGAGTTTGCCCACGGTAAACTCAACGTAGGCGAGGCTATGGCCCCGCCTGTGATTAAAAAGGTAAAACAACGTGCCAATCGTGATGGTTCGGTTATTCTTGATGTTCCCCCGGGCACATCCTGCCCGGTGGTGGAAGCAGTTGGGGACAGCGATTTCTGCATCCTGGTAACGGAACCTACTCCATTCGGACTTAATGACCTCATTCTGGCGGTAGAGACGGTGAGAGAACTTGGCGTACCGTGTGGGGTCGTACTAAATCGTGCCGGGGTAGGGGATAATAACGTTGAGCAATACTGCCAGCGGGAGAATATTCCGGTCATGCTTACTATCCCTTTGGATACGGATATCGCACGTCTTTATTCCAGAGGGGTAACTCTGGTTGAAGGGATGCCGGAGTGGAAGAAGGATTTCGTCGGGCTGTATAATCAGATTGGAGATATTGTAAGTGAAAGAACTGGTAGTCCTGAGCGGTAAAGGGGGAACGGGCAAGACCAGCATCGTCGGTTCCTTTGCCTCTCTGTCTAAGAGCAAGGTTCTCGTCGACTGCGATGTAGATGCTGCTGACCTTCACCTCATCCTGAACCCGACCGCACGGGATAAGCACGAGTTCTGGAGCGGACAGGTTGCCTTTATCGATAGAGAGAAGTGTAACGAGTGCGGCTTGTGCCAGGAGCTGTGTCGTTTCGATGCTATCAGGGATTTCAAGGTTAACCCCGTTTCCTGTGAAGGCTGTGGTTTCTGCTCTCACATATGCCCGGTGGAAGCCATAACCATGGAGGATAACCTGTCCGGACAGTGGTTTATCTCCGATACCGGGTATGGTCCTCTGGTGCATGCCAGGCTGGGAATTGCCCAGGAAAACTCAGGGAAGCTGGTGGCTCATGTAAGGCAACAGGGCAGGAAACTTGCCGAAAAGGACGGGATAGATTACATTGTTAGTGATGGGCCGCCCGGTATTGGCTGTCCGGTAATCTCATCCCTGTCCGGAGCTGGCCTGGCTCTATTAGTAACCGAGCCAACACTTTCGGGGATACATGACCTGGAGCGAGTAATCGGTGTCTGCCTTCACTTCGGTGTTCCGGTAATGGTGTGTATCAACAAGTACGACCTGAATGAAGATAACACCCACCGAATTGAAAGCTACTGTCTTGAACAGGGGCTGGAAATAGCCGGCAGGGTTTCATTTGATAATGCAGTTACGGAGTCAATCGTACGGGGTATTCCTGTGGTGGAATATACCCGGGACAATGTCACGCACGAGATAGAATCGCTGTGGCGGTGCGTCAAGAACAAACTGGAAGGGTAGAAGGGGATAGTGTGCCATGCCAATATACGAGTATGAATGCATGAAGTGCGGCCAGAAGTTCGAGCTCCGCCGGAGCATGGCCGACAGTGGCAAGGATACACAGTGTCCCAGGTGTGGGGCCGAGGACTCACGGCGTGTCTTCTCGGTATTTGCCACGGGTTCTTCGGTTGGTGCCTGCGCTCCAGGCGGTTCCACCTGAAGCATCAGCCAGTGAGGCAGGTTGTCTCACCCGGGATAAGGGAAGTCTGAAAGGAGGAATAAAGTCGTGCCGCTCTATGACTTTGAATGCCGGGATTGTGGTAGAGTATCAGAGGTGCTGCTTCGTATTTCCGGGCAGGTAGCTCATTGTTCTGAGTGTGGCAGTGCCAACGTGGAACGGCTTATCTCGGCATCATATATGATAAAGACGGATGTGTCAGGCCCGGGTACCACCTGCTGCGGACGGAGCGAGCGCTGTGAGGCGTCTCCTTGCTCCACCGGAGATGTGTGCCGCAGAGGTTGAAGGAATGGTCCTGCTTAACCTTGACCCCGGGAATCCCGCGAGGGGAAACGGGTGGCAGTGAAAATACAGGTTAAACCGGAAAACCGGAACACGAGTTAATATTGATTGGAAGAATTTGGAGGTGCCTATGAGGTACGCAGTACCGGTAAACAATGGTATATTATCACCACACTTCGGTCACTGTGAGCATTTTGCCATGCTCGATGTTGACGTCGAAAAAAAGGAGATACTCAAGAATGAGCTTGTGCCGTCACCGGGCCATCAGCCGGGTCTTCTTCCGCAGTGGCTGGCCGACCAGGGGGTCTCGGTAGTAATTGCTGGTGGTATGGGTTCGCGCGCCCAGGACCTTTTCCAGCAGAACCGCATCCAGGTCGTTATCGGTGCCCAGGAAGGTGACCCGGAGAAGGCGGTGCTGAGCTATCTGCATGAAGAATTGGCTACCGAAGATAACATATGTGACCACTAAAGGATGAAAATGGGAATAGAGGAGTATAGATGGTAACTGAGGAGCAAGTAAGAGAAAGCCTGGAGGGAGTGCTTGTACCCGCTATCAAACGCAGTATTATCAGGCTGAATCTGGTGCGTGAGGTAGCTATCACTGACGGCAAAGTCAGGATTGTTCTGGCTTCGACGGGGCTGATTACGGGTGCTCAGGACTGGGTTAAGGACCAGGTTGTGGAGGTCGTGAAGAAGCTGCCCGAAGCTGGCGAAGTAGAAGTAGAATTTGTTGAGGCCACGCCGGCTGAGTTAAATGAGATTGGTCATGTTATTGCGATAATGAGTGGGAAGGGTGGTGTAGGCAAGTCGTTGATGGCCAGCCTTACTGCCATCTCACTGAGACGACTGGGCTATGAAGTAGGTATCCTGGATGCTGATATCACCGGCCCCAGTATACCCAGGATGTTCGGCATCAATACCCGGCCTGGCGGTAACGAAAGTGGCATGTTACCGGTCCTGTCAAAATCAGAGATTGAAGTCATGTCCATCAACCTTCTTCTGCCCAGCGAGGACGACGCTGTTATCTGGCGTGGTCCACTTATCGGCAAGGCGATTACCCAGTTCTGGGAAGAAGTGCTCTGGGGCAAGCTTGATTACCTGATTATCGACCTTCCACCGGGAACGGCCGACGCTCCTCTTACAGTGATGCAGACACTACCTATTTCCGGTGTAGTTATTGTTTTCACGCCTCAGGACCTGACCGCAATGGTTGTCAGAAAAGCCGTAAACATGGCGCAGAAAATGGAGAAGCCAATCCTGGGAGTAGTCGAGAACATGGCCTATCTATATGTCCCTGAGATAGATAAGAAGATTGAGCTGTTCGGTAGCAGCCAGGGGGAGGAGATGGCCCGGGTATCCAATGCACCGTTCCTGGGACAGTTGCCCATAGACCCGGAACTGGCAAAGCTATGTGACGAGGGGAATGTTGAGCGATATAGTGCCGAGTTAGTAGATAACCTGGGTAAGTCTCTTTCCGAGGCGACATCAGGCGATAAAGCATAAGTCAGGAGGTTGTGCTGTGGCTGTATCACGGGAAAAGCTCGAAGAACTGCTCAAGCAGGAGATGAGGAAGATTTACTCCGAGACAGTTATCGACCACAGCATGCACCCGAGAAACACCGGTAATCCTGGTGACGCCGACGGTTATGCGAAAGTAACCGGTCCCTGTGGCGATACCATGGAAATGTGGCTCAAAGTAAAAGATGACATAATCCGTGATGCCAGTTTCATGACCGATGGTTGTAGCACAACCATTGCTGCCAGCAGCATGGTTACCGAGATGGCGAAAGGCAGGACTGCGGGCGAGGCCCAGAGGATTAGCCAGCGGGATATCCTGGATGCTCTGGGTGGGTTACCTGAGGACGGCGAGCACTGTGCCCTTCTTGCCTCAGATACGCTGAAGGAAGCGATAAGGGACTACCTCGCCATGAAAAGAGAGCCGTGGAAGAAGGGCTACCGGCAACACTAGCTGAGCAATAGTATAATCCGGACTCTCCAGGTCAGTATACCGGGAACTCATCGGACTGGCATGGAGGGTCTTTTTTCTATCATCACCCTGTCTACTCCCGCTGGACAACATCCAACTCAGAACCCGCGCTTGATTAAACTTTCTGTATCTGCTATCCGTGGGTGTTCAGTGCTATCTGAAGCGTGTGACGTGGTATTATACCCCGATTTATAGCAGGAATTGACATAGCTATACGGGTTGTTTATAATAGTAGTTGGGAATGAGACGCATTAGCGATACTTAAATGACTACAAAGAGCATTCGTAGAGAACTGAACGTACCGGGACTGAGAGCTACTAACCAGCGGCTTCTGGTGATGCAGATAATACAACATGGGCAAGGGCACCTGGATGCTGATGAAATCTATCGTCGGGCCCGAGAGAAAAACCCCCGCCTCAGCCTGTCCACCGTTTATCGTACCCTGCAAACTCTTAAGAAATATGGTTTGATAGAGGAGCTTCATCTTGATGAGGGGCATCACCATTATGAGAAGCGGACTGCCCAGCACCACCACCTGGTCTGTCTCGGGTGTGGCAGGGTCGTTGAATTCCGGTACCCGTTAGCCAGCCTGATAAAGAAGAATGTCAGAGAAGCCAGAGAATTTAATATTACCAGTAGCGAAATCAGAATGACGGGCTATTGCCCGAAGTGTCGTCAAGAGAGGGAATAGCGTACGGGCAAGCTCTTTGTGACACAGTGTATTTTTACTCGGAACTATAAAGGCTGGGTGTAACCAGAGAAATGGATGCGGTACATGTTCAGATTCGGGGGCAGGTTCAGACATGGATTTCAGGGCAGGTTCAAACGTGGATTTGGGTGGGGTGAAGGGCAACTAACTCTAGCGCGAATGCAGACCGGGCAGAGCGGCATAGTGGTCCAGGTACTGTCCGGACATGGTGTGATTAAGCGTCTTGGTGCTCTGGGACTCAGACCTGGGCTGAGAGTTACCAAGGTTAATTCTTCATTCATGCGGGGACCGGTAACGGTACAGTTCGGTAATACCCAGGTAGCTATTGGCTTCGGCATGGCCAGCAGGATAGTGGTGGAACCGATAGAATCCCGGAATGAAAGGCCATAGCGTGGTGACCAGCAACAGCAGCAAGAGCACTGGCATCAAGAGAGTGCTGCTGATGGGTAACCCCAATGTGGGCAAGAGTGTCATTTTCTCCCGTCTGACTGGCACCCGGGTGATTGCTTCTAATTATCCGGGCACCACGGTAGGCTACAGCCAGGGGTTCATGAACCTGGGGGAAGACAGGGTCGAGGTTATTGATGTACCCGGTACCTATACGCTGGAACCAACCAGCGAGGCTGAAGAAATAGCCTCCGAGATGCTCAACACCGGAGACTTAATCATAAATGTGGTTGACGCTACCAATCTGGAGAGAAATCTTTATCTGACTCAGCAATTATTGGAACGGGACATACCGCTAGTAGTGGCGCTCAATATCTGGGATGAGACCGAACATCGAGGAATACATATTGAGCTGGATAAGCTGAGGGAACGCCTGGGGGTGCCGGTTATTCCCACCGTGGCGGTAAGCGGTCAGGGGATAAAGGAACTCGTTACCAGTATTGTCAGCGCAACTTCACCTGATACTCCTGCCCGCAGCTATGATGAGCGCTGGGCTACTATTGGCGGTATTATCAGCCAGGTCCAGCGCATTACTCATCGACATCATACCTGGCGGGAGCACCTCGGGGATGCCAGCGTGCAGCCATTAGCCGGTGGCATCATAGCCTTAGTTGTTCTTGCCGTTGCCTTTCTGGTAGTCCGCTTCATCGGGGAAAACCTCATCGGTTATGTGCTTGAGCCCCTGTTCGACACTCTGTGGGCGCCGGTGGTATTGAGGTTAAGTGACATCCTCGGCGGTTCGGGATTTTTCCATGATATCCTGATTGGTAAGATTGTTGGTGGCGAAGTCAACTTTGTTGAATCATTTGGCTTGTTGACCACCGGGCTCTTTGTCCCCTTTGGCATGGTGTTGCCTTACATAATATCTTTCTATCTGGTGCTGGGCATGTTCGAGGATACAGGTTACCTGCCGCGGCTGGCAGTTCTGATGGATACCCTGATGCACCGTCTGGGCTTGCACGGCTATGCAATCATTCCGAGTATGCTGGGTCTGGGCTGCAATGTACCGGCTGTTCTGGCCACCCGCATCCTGGAGAGCAAGAGGGAGAGATTCATTGCGGCAACATTGATATCTATTGCCATACCCTGTGCTGCCCTGCAAGCAATGATATTCGGCCTGGTGGGGGAGCAGGGGGCGCAGTATGTGGCCATTGTCTTCGGGACACTGTTCGTAGTCTGGATTATTCTGGGAGTAATAATAAACCGCTTCGCCAGAGGATTCAGCCCCGAGTTGCTGATAGAGATACCACCCTATCGTATGCCACCGTGGCGGACCGTATTGCAGAAGCTGTGGATGAGGGTCAACGGTTTCCTGAAAGAGGCTATCCCCATAATCCTGGGTGCTGTGCTGGTAATAAATATACTCTATACTTTGGGGATATTTGATGCTATCGCTGATTTTGCATCACCTGTGGTAACCGGTCTCCTGGGACTACCCAAGGAGGCTGTAACGGCCCTGGTTATCGGTTTCCTGCGTAAAGATGTAGCCCTGGGCATGCTCGCTCCCCTGGGAATGAGTGCCAACCAGCTGGTCGTTGGTAGCGTTGTCCTGGCCATGTTCTTCCCCTGCGTGGCTACATTTGTAGTTCTTCTGAGAGAGCTCGGGGTTGTCAATATGCTCAAATCGGTGGCAATAATGATTGCCACCGCATTACTGGTGGGAGGGGCACTAAACCTGATTCTGCAGTAGCCACAACCTGCTGCAAGGGTTGGTGACATCAGTATCTGATATAAGGTCCACGGAGAGCGGGGATGTCCAATCCCCCACAAGTTTCTACCTTAATCAGGAAAAGGAAACCACCCCGAATAAAGCCCTGGTGCTCTCGTTCCAATAGAAGGCTGACACAACTCCCTGCATGGAGGGGAACTTTTCTTCTTGTGTGGGAAGCTGGCAAAGCCAGCTTCCCACACATATAGATATCGCCCCTTTCTCCAGAGGAGAAAGGCGTAAGGGGAGTGAGGCATTGCCCCACGAGGAGGCCGCCAGTCCCATAGTTAACCGTACAGGTACTCTCCGGTGGCAACCAGCGTCGGTTGTACTGGAGTGTCACTTATGTCCTGGACACCGCACAACAACCGTTTGACATTCATCACGGCTAAATGCTAGCCTACCTTGGTTTTCCCCGTAGAATAGAAGGTATGTATCAGGAGGTTTACAATGTGGGACGAATCAAAATGTGACCTGTGTGGTGATTGCCTGGTGAAGTGCCGTTATACCGATTATGACAAAGATAAAGCCGTATCTGAAATCAAGCTGCTCATGGAGGGCAAAGACGCCGAGATACTGCACACGTGTATCACCTGTATCGCCTGTAATGATTACTGCCCAACCGGGGCCGACCCTTCAAACCTTATCTTCAAGATGCAGGAAAAGATAGGTACCTGTCCTCTAGTAGTTTCAATGAAACCAAATCTGGATAGAATTGCCCAGGGACTTGAGGGAAAGGGAGAGACCGGCGAACTGATACCGGGCGACTCTGATAGACCTGTCCTGTCACTCGATTCCTTCGGTTTACGGTTGATACCCGATGGTACCCTCGACAGCCAGATATTCAAGGGTATGACTGTGGTCAGGGGCGGTGAGTATATGTCTCTCGTCGGCTGTGTGCACTTTGGTGGCGAGAGCTTTGTTGAGCGGTATGCCCGGAGCGTCATCGACAAGCTGGCTAGTTTGGGCAAGGATATCGTCTACTTTCACAATGAGGGCTTTGCCCTGGTACACGTCCGGGCCAGGGAGCGCGGCATCATCGCTCCCTTCAAATACATGCACCTCTTCGAGTACCTGCGCAACTACCTGAGAGAGCACCAGGGTAGCATCACCAGGCTCGGTAAGAAGGTTGCCTACCAGGCCAATTGCGCCACCCGGTACGTGCCGGAGCAGGATGCCTTCCTTGACGAGGTCTTGGAGTTAATTGGTGTAGAGAGGCCGACAAGGCAATACGAGCGATTGGATGCGCTTTGTTGCGCCGGACCGATTATGGCTGCCAATAACAAGCTGGCGATTGATATCCAGGAGAAAAATATCAGGGATGCTATCGATTGTGGTGCTGATGCCATGATAACCTCCTGCCCTATGTGTGATTTAGTGTTACAGCAGCCTACATCACAGCATAGTCTACCCAAGATACCTATCTCTGAACTATGCCGTATGGCCCTGGGTGAGAAGCCGTTCCCCGAATCGACCCCGGCCTGAGTGTAGAAGGATATCAGGAGTATCCGGCGTCCTCCGCTACCATGATAACCGGAACCTGATGTCGGGAAGACCTTCCGGAGGTTAAATATGTCTCAAGAATTCAAGCATCTTTTTTCACCCATCAAGCTGGGGCCGATGACAGTACGCAATAGAATAGTCTCATCTTCCCACGCCACCAATTTCCACTCAGTGGTCGGCCCTATCACCGATAGGGCGTTCCATTACTATTTATCCAAGGCGAAGGGTGGGTTGGGGCTCATCGTGACCCAGTTCACTGTACCTATGGCGCTTCAGAGTGATGCTGCGATCCCCACCTATAGGAATCTAGCCGACGCCATTCACCAGGAGGGTACGAAGCTGATGGTGCAGCTGGTGCTCCCCGGGAAGTTTGGGAGTTCAGATACATATGGGGGAACGCTTTCATCTTCATCGCCAATACCAGCCACGACTCCCTACAGGGGTACGGGGGAAGTGCCTCGCCAGATGGAAATCGAGGAGATAAAGGAGGCAGTCCAGGGATTTGCTGATGCCGCCAGGAGGGCATGTGAAGCCGGTCTTGACGGCGTGGAAATAAGTCTTGCCGTCGGTTTCCTGTTCTCCCAGTTTATATCGCCTGTCTTTAATCAGAGAACCGACGAATACGGTGGCAGCCTGGAGAATCGACTCCGTTTTCCTATCGAGACCATCGATGCCGTCAGAGATGCTGTCGGGAAGGACTTCGTTGTTGGTATCAGGTTGACCGGGGACGAGTTTCTCGAGGGTGGCATTGACCTGGAACTGGCCAAACTGAATGCCCAGAGATTAGAGGCCACCGGGAAGCTGGACTACATCAGTATCTGTGCCGGCACTTTCTTTAATCCGGAAGCACATATTCCTCCCATGTATTTTCCTCTGGGATGTTTTGTTTACCTTGCTGCTGCCATTAAGGAGGCGGTGAATCTACCGGTGATGACGGTGGGTAGAATAAATGATCCGGTGCAGGCGGAGAAAATCCTGGCGGACAATCAGGCAGACCTGATAATCATGAATCGGGCTACTATCTGCGACCCGGAAATGCCAAAGAAGGTCCAGGAGGGCAGGCTTGATGAAATACGTAAGTGTACCGGCTGTAACGAAGGTTGTCTCGGCAGGTGGGTCCAGGGTCTTCCCATAACCTGTGCCTATAATCCTGAGGTGGGTCGGGAGAGTGAGTTTGCCATAACGGAGGCACCCGTCAAGAAAAAGGTAATGGTCATCGGTGGGGGTGCCGCCGGTCTGGAGACAGCCCGGGTGGCTGCGTTGAGGGGTCACCAGGTATCCCTGTACGAAAAGGGAAGCGAATTGGGTGGGCAACTGAATATAGCGGTCAAAGCCCCGATGAGGGATGATTTCCTCGAGGTACCTCGTTACTATACGCACCAGATGAAGCTTCTGGGAGTGGACGTCAACCTTGAAACCGAGGTAACTTCGGAAATGGTTGAGTCAATAAGTCCGGATGCCGTGGTGGTGGCAACGGGTTCCCTGCCCTATCTAACAACAATACCAGGTGTTGAGGGAGCCAATGTTGTCGAGGTGCGCGAGTTGCTTCAGGAGAAGGTAGAGGCGGGGCAAAACGTGGTCGTTATTGCCGGAGAACAGCATATCCAGGCGTTGAGTGCGGCTGATTTCCTGGCGGAGCAGGGGAAGACGGTAGAGCTACTGACTGATGGGCTCTATCCCGGTGCGTTGCTCGACCCGGCGACGCTAATGGTTGTATTGCCCAGACTGCTGGCCAGGGGGGTTAAGATAACCCCCAGCACTGGAGTGAAAGAGATAACAGAAAACGCAGTAGTTGTCTTCAATGCTTTCACCAGGGAGGAGAGAAGAATCGAGGGTGTCGATACGATGGTAATTGCCACCGCTGGCAGGGCCGACGACAGGCTCTATCGTGCTCTAAAGGGCAAAGTGCAGGAGCTGCACGCGGTTGGTCACTGTATATCGCCACGCAAGATGATTACCTCGGTTCTCGATGGAGCTATGGTGGGACGGATGCTGTAGCACAACCCTGGGATGGCTCTGGATGTTCTGCATGAAAGGACAGTTGAGATGAATTTACGAGTGAAGGAAGCTCTCTGTATCGGCTGCGGGCTGTGTGTTGAGAATTGCCCCCAACAGGCCATTTCACTTCAATCGGGCCAGGCCCGGATTGACCGGAGCAGATGTAATGAATGCGGTCTTTGTCGTGACGTATGCCCGCGAATGGCAATCATAGAATTGGTCCCGGTATCAACGGAGGAGCTGTATGCTACTATTGCTTCACTCAGGCAAAGGACGAGTAATATTATAGAGAGAATTGAGAGCATACATTCCGGTAATGCCGGCCCTGAGACAGGCAGAGATTAATGATGTCAGAAAGCGGGGGTAATGAAATGAAAGTATGCATCGTTGGTGGTGGTGGTGGTGCAAACAATGCCGCCAATGTTATTCGGAGTCTTGATAAGGAAGCCCGGATAGACATCTTCACCAACCGTGGCGAGATAGGCAATCTACCCTGCGAAATCCCCTTTGTCCTGAAAGGGACTCTGCCATCCTGGGAGAGCAGCTTTGCTTTCAGGGACAGGTTCTATAAAGAGAGGGATATCGGAGTCCACCTCGATACCGAGGTTACTGAAATCCTCAGAGACGAAAAACGTATTATAGCAAGGGGGGAAATCTACCATTACGATAAGGTGGTTCTGGACACGGGGGCAACTCCGGTAATTCCGCCCATTCCCGGGCTTGATGGCCACAATGAATTTACACTCAGCACCGGTCTAAGACCTGCCAGGGTCTTTGAGGAAGCAATCCCCGGGTATACCAGTGCGGTCGTCATCGGTACAGGGCAAATTGCCCTGGAGACGGCTGCCATTCTGCAAGCCAGGGGCTACCACCATGTCTATCTGGTGGGCAGGTCTGATCGTATCCTTCGTACTTACCTGGACGAAGAAATGGTCGGTGTAGTCGAAGAGAGAATCAGGGAAAACGGTGTAGAACTTATCCTGGGTGCCGGGAACCTGAGGGTAGCCACCAGGGGAGAGAAAAAGCTCCTCTACCTGGCGGATAGAGAGCTTGAGGTAGACATTATCTTTCTTGCTGTCGGCGCTGAGCCTAATAGCAGTCTGGCGCGGAGGGCGGGTATTGAGATAGGAGACACCGGGGCTGTTGCTGTTAACGAGTACCTGCAGACAAGCGACCCGGATATCTATGCTATCGGTGATTGCATGGAGAACCGGGACACACTAACCGGTACCAAACGACGCTACCAGACGGCAACTAACGCAGCGAAAACAGGGAGAATAGCCGGCAGAAACCTGGTCCTGGGGAACGTTATTGCCTATCAGGGGACAGTGATGACATTCATCACCGAAATCTATGGATGCGAAGTCGGAACGGTTGGACTCACTGAGGACTATGCCCGGGAGCAGGGGTTTGATGTTGTCACCAGCATGACAACCAGTTCGACGCGACGCCGGACTTTTGGTGGTAGACCTGTCAATATCAAGCTTATTGCCGACCGCAAGTCCCGTACCCTGATTGGAGCACAGATTACCTCGGAGGAAATGGTTGCGGGCAAGATTGACAGGCTGGCTGTGGCTATAGCCGAGAAGGTTCCGCTGCAACGATTGTCTCTAATCGACACCTGCTATTCACCGACGGTAGGTGCTGGATATGAGGCAGTGACCATGGCGCTGGACGCACTTCTTGAGAAGGTTGCCGGTTAGCAACGACAGCCAACGTACCGGCTGAAAAGTAAAATGTCCGCACCTGGCGGACACGATAGCGGTAGTTTGTATGGGGTGAGTGAGGGGATTCGAACCCCCGATCTCCAGGGCCACAACCTGGCGCCTTAACCGCTAGGCGACACCCACCACGGAAAAAATACTTTATGTCTGAAACAGACATAGCCATTATACCTGAACGTAGTATACGCTTTCAATGCGCGTAATTTGATTTAGCCAGTACCGATTGGTATACTCGTGGGTAACCCCACCCCAGGGAAGACCGTCCCCATGTGCGGGACGGTTTCTGACATATTCCCACGGAACGGAGAAGGGAGAGACTGTGGAGCAGGCTCTGTCCGGCGTCAGGGTACTGGATGTAACTCACTACATTGCCGGGCCCTACTGCACCAAGCTGCTCGCCGACTATGGCGCCGAGGTGGTCAAGGTGGAAAGGCACGGTACCGGTGACGGCGCCAGAAGGATTGGCCCCTTCTACAAGGATGACCCTCATCCGGAAAAGAGTGGCCTGTTTCTCTACCTGAACACCAACAAACGCGGTGTCACTCTGAACCTGAAGTCTGAGACCGGGATTAGAATATTCCGGGAACTGGTGGTAGACGCTGACATCCTCGTGGAGAACTTCAGCCCCAGGGTGATGGCGTCTCTGGGTCTGGACTATGAGAGTCTGGAGAGGATAAACCCCGGTCTGGTTATGACCTCCATTTCCAACTTCGGGCAGACCGGTCCCTACCGAGACTACAAGGCCACCGAGATTGTCGCTGATGCTATGGGTGGCTGGATGAGCATCATCGGCCACCCGGACCGCGAGCCACTTAAACCCGGCGGGAACCAGGCGCAGTTTGTCAGCGGTCTCTTCGGATGTGTCGGTACAATGACCGCTTTCCACGGTCGGGAGTTGACCGGAGTCGGACAACACGTGGACATATCCCTGATGGATGCCGTGCTCTACATCCAGATGAATATTACGCAAATATATCACTACCACGAGAGGGTTACCAGCAGAATCGGCAATATGGTACTGCCCCCACCCGGTTCGATACTACCCTGTCGGGACGGCTATATCGGGGCTATCGCCGTTACGAACAGCCAGTGGCAATCCCTCTGTGAGTGGATGGGGAAACCGGAGCTAGCCAGCGACGAGAGGTTCCTTACCAGAATCCACCGCACCGAGAATGTGGACGAGCTTATTGCTACGTTAATTCCCTGGCTACTCGAGCATGACCAGGAGGAACTGCTGCGCGAAGCGCAGAAGCGAAGGATTCCTTTTGGAATCCCGGCTGGGGCCGACCGGTTACTCAACTCTGAGCATCTCAACGAGAGAGGCTATTTCGTAGATGTTGAGCATCCCGTTACCGGAAAGGTCAGGTATCCCGGTGCCCAGTTTGGATTGGGTGATTTGCCCTATGAATTAAAGCCGGCGCCGCTGCTGGGTGAGCATAACGAGGAAATCTACTGCCATCGTCTCGGTTATAATAAAAAAGACCTGGTGAGGCTGCGAGAGACGGGCGTTATTTGAGCAATTCCACGCCTCGCGGAGGGATAGAGAAAATGCCTGGACTGCCGCTGGAAGGACTGCGGGTACTTGACCTCTCCATGTGGTTTGCCGGACCCATGGGCAGCCGGTTGCTGGCCGACATGGGGGCTGAGGTAATCAAGATAGAATCGCTGGGACACATCGACCCGTGGCGAGGGCCTGCCAGGGTTACACCAATACTTATTGAGCGGATGCCGGAGTTGGCATCCGTTGAAAAGCCGTACAATCGTTCGGCCGGCTTCAACCTGCAGAACCGGAACAAGTATGGAATCACACTCGACCTTCGTACCGGGCGGGGCAAAGAGGTGTTCATGAAGCTGGTTGAAGTCAGTGACGTTGTCCTGGAGAACTATAGCCCCAGGGTCATGGATAGCCTGGATATTGATTACCCGGTACTCACTGAAATCAACCCCCGGCTCATTATGATGTCATTGCCGGCCCTGGGCAGGACCGGCCCGGACAGGGACCATATTGCCTTCGGGCAGACGATAGACTGCATGAGCGGTATGGCGTATCTCACCGGTTATCCTGGTGAAGAGCCGATGTTGCAGAGCGGGCTGTCCTACGGCGACCCACTGTCCGGGATGAACGCCGCTTTTGCTGTACTGTCAGCCCTGCACTACCGCCGGCGTACGGGCCGGGGAATGCATATTGACCTCTCACAGGTAGAAGGTCTTATCTCGTTCAACGCGGATTCCGTGATGGACTACACGATGAACGGACGGGTACGTGAGCGAATGGGAAACCGCCATCCCTCGATGGCGCCCCACGGCTGCTATCGCTGCCGGGGTGAAGATAACTGGGTGGTGATTGCCGTCTCTTCAGACGCAGTCTGGGAGCGGTTCTGTCAGGCGCTGGAGCAGCCGCCCTGGACAGAGGATACCCGGTTCTCAAACCTGCCGGGCAGGTACCGCCACCAGGATGAGCTGGACAGGCTGATAGAGGTCTGGACTGTGCAGCATGACCACTACGATGTAATGCGCATCCTGCAGCGGGCAGACGTCCCCGCTGGGCCGGTGCTCAACGCCAGGGAACTGACCGAGGAGCCGCATCTAAACGAACGGGGCATCTTTGAAACAGTCACCCACCCCGAAGCGGGCACGCATCCCTATATCGGCATGTACGCCCGGTTCTCAAAGACACCGGGGAGTATAAGGATGCCCGCTCCGTGCCTCGGTGAGCACAACCGCTATGTTTTCGGGGAAATACTCGGCATGTCTGAGGAGGGGATTTCGGAGCTGGAAGAGCTCGGTATAATCGGCACCGAAGCCCTGCCGGAGCAACAGGGGGGCATGTTTTAGTACCTGGTTGCAGAAATACCTAGTATGTTCCGCGGGGTGAGACCCTTCGGCTTCGGCCTGCTGGCAAAGCCAGCAGGTAAGTTCAGGGTGACACGCCGTTGGCATGTCATTCTTGAGCAACACGCCGTTGGCTTCAGTGGCACGCCACTCGCCTCAGTGGCGCAGAATCTGAATGTTGCGCGGATTTGTGCAACCAGGTACTGGAGATGGTATATAATTCACGTGGGTGCGGAACCATAGTGTAGAATAACCAATGCATTAAAAAGAAGATTGGAGAAATCCAGATGAAGGCTGTACTGGAAGGTATCAAGGTTCTGGACGTTTCCCAGGTGGCCGCTGTGCCCATGTGTGCCCGGCATCTGGGTGACTTCGGTGCGGATGTGATTCACGTGGAGCACGCCACCAGGGGCGATTCATGGAGGGTGCTTCAGGCGGGATATGGTGGCGGTGCCGGTGTGCCCTCTGAAATCAACTACAACTGGGAAGCCTTCAACCGTAACAAGCGCAGTCTGGCGGTGGACATTTCCCATGAGTCGGGCAGGGACATAATATACAAGCTGGTCAAGGAGACGGACGTTTTCGTAACCAACCTGCGTCTCCCAGAGAAGGAGAAACACGGGGTGAGCTATGATGCCCTGCGCCGTATCAACCCGAAGCTTATCTACGCTTGCCTGACCGGGCATGGCAAAAAAGGGCCCAACCGTGAGACCCCGGCCTATGATACCACCGTCTACTGGGGGAGGTCGGGGGTCACCAGCACTCTGACCGTCCCCGGACTCTCGGGACCGGCCCCACGCCCGGCGTTTGGTGATGTTGTTGCCGGTCTCGGGCTTGCCTTTGGCATTGTGATGGCCCTCTACCACCGTGACAAGACCGGGATAGGCCAGGAGATTGACACCTCCTTATTGCATACCGGCATCTACCAGTTGACCTTCGACGTTTCGGCTGCTCTGGCTACCGGGCAGGATATCGTGGAGTACAGGCTCAATCCCCCCGAGGTGCTGGATGAAGAGTTGATGAAGCGCCGGAACGAGCTCATTGGTGAGGCCCAGGAAGCAATAGTACGTCTCGGCGAGTTCTACCGGGAGAACTCACCCAATCCCCTGGCGAATCGTTACACCACGAAAGACGGCAAGGTAATCGGTTTCAATGCGCTGCAGTCGGACCGGTTCTGGGCGGAGTTCTGCCGCGTAATCGAGCGTCCTGACCTTGAGGAAGACCCGAGGTTTATATCAAGTGAGGCCAGGACCGAGAACAAAGGTGAGCTATACTCTATCCTGCGGGACGCCTTTATCACCAGGACTCTCGATGAATGGACACCTCACCTAGTCGGGTTGCCGTACGCTCCCATACAAAACACCGTGGATGTTGTCAATGATGTCCAGGCAGAGGCAAACAACATGTTCCTGCCCGTTGACCACCCTACATACGGACCGATGAAGGTAATCGCCAATCCCGTAAATCTCAGTGAGACCCCGGCCACATACCGACTCCCGTCTCCGGAGTTCAGCCAGCATACAGAGGAGATTCTCCTGGAACTGGGCTATAGCTGGGAGGATATCGCGCGACTCAAAGAAGAAGGGACCATAGCCTGAAAGTTACCGGGGTCGTTCCTGCCTGGGGCAGCATAGTCGGGAAAAGCGGCTAATAATAGCAGTGATTGTGTGGCTGGAATGCACCCGGATGATTCGTGGCGGGGTGGGTGTGGCTAGTTGAGGAAGGCGGTCACTTCGGCTAGCGCGCGGATTCGAGGGCAGTCGTTCACTTCCGGGTAGGCATCGTTACGGTCGAGGAGTACCGGGTTGATACCCAGGTTCCTGGCACCGACGACGTCAACACTGTACTGGTCACCGACATGCAGTGCCTGTTCAGCGGTCACGGAGGCGTGCTCCAGGGCGGCAAGGAACACAGGGGGATGGGGCTTTTCTGCTCCCACTTCAGCGGAAGTTACCGTGAAATCAAGATAGGGCTCCATGCCCAGCTCACGGCATAGTGAGTTTATATCCCGGTTGAGGTTGGTCAGCAGACCGAGGGTGAGGTCGCGTTTCTTCAGGACTTTCATGGTGTCCAGCACGTCATCGAAGAGGACGAATTTCAGCCCGGCGTACAATTCGCGCGTCCGGGCTAAGATTTTATAGGGCATATCTCCTGAGACCTGGACACCGGCCCTCTCCAGCATCCTTTGCTGCTGGCGGATGAACATGTTCGTCCGTTCCTCGCCAGTCATGTCCTGCCATGACACAGCAGCGTTCTCTTCGTAGAACTCCCTGTCTGCGACCACCAGGGCGGGCCGGATATCATCAGGTGACACGTTTAAGCCAAGCTCCTCAAGAACTTGGCTTAGTAGTTGCTCGCGGGGCGGATGGTATTGTGCCAGTGTACCGAACCAGTCGAAGAACACCGCTTTTATCACAACGGCTCCTCGACTATTCGTCTTTAATACCCAAGTCAGTAACGTAGTCTACGGCGTTCTGAACGGTGAGAATCTTCTCGGCGTCTTCGTCAGGTATCTCGACCTTCTTGTCCGGAGAGCTGAACTCCTCCTCAAGAGACATTACCAGCTCTACCAGGTCCAGAGAATCGGCGCCCAGGTCATCGACGAAACTGGACGAAGGCAGCGCATCGCTCTCACCAACGCCGAGTTGCTCCGCGACTATCTTCCGTACGCGCTCTAGTATAGTTGCCACTTTCTACCTCCTTCCGGAAATTAGTCATCTGCTGACGAGAGTGCTCACTGCACCCAGGACCCCATTCACGAACCTTGAGGAACTGTCACTGCCAAATGTCTTGGCGAGTTCAACTGCCTCATTAATGGCTACCTTGACCGGGACCTTACTCTCCAGTAGCATCTCATATATTGCCAGTCTCAGTATGCTTCTGTCAACTACCGAGAGTTGCTCCAGTGGCCAGGCAGAGGCAAAACGCCGTATGTGCTCGTCAATTTTCTCCTGGTTTCGTGTGATGCCATTGACGAGTTCCCGGGCAAAGTCCTTGTTCATCTCCGAGAGGTCGCTTTCAGCCAGGAGATGGGCCAGGGCCTTTTCCGCATCATGCCCGGCGGAGCTGATTTCGCACAGGGCCTGGAAGGCGGCCATTCTTGCTCTACGCCGTGCTCCCGGCATATCGGTAGTCCCCTCGTCTGTCTGTCTTACTAACTGACTTTAGCAGAAGCGCAGTGCGAGGTCAATTCTGATATCTCTACCCAATAGAAAGGGGGCAGGATTCAAACCCTGCCCCCTCTATCTACATCTTCCCCAGGGAAATCCCCCCGTCAACCGTGAGCACCTGCCCTGTGATATAGTGTGCTTCTTCTGAGGCGAGGAACGCAACCGCCTCGGCGACATCTCGGGGAGTGCCCAGGTAGCCGAGCAGTATCTGGTCGGCCATGGCCTGCCTGCGCTCTTCGGGTAAGTGCTGGGTCATCGTAGTGTCTATGAAGCCGGGAGCTACCGCGTTGGCCGTAATCCCGCGGGAGGCTACTTCCTTGGCGACGGTGCGGGTGAAGCCGATGATGCCTGCCTTCGCCGAGGCGTAATTGGCCTGTCCGGCGTTGCCGATGAGACCGACAATGCTGGCGATACTGACGATTCTGCCCCAGCGCTGCTTCATCATGGGTCTCAGTACCGCCCGGGTGCAGAGGAATACGCTCTTCAGATTCACTCCGAGCACTTGGTCCCAGTCGTCATCCGACATCCGCATTATGAGCTGGTCCCTGGTTATACCGGCGTTGTTTATCAGGATATCGACTTTTCCGTAGTTACTGGTGACAGTCTCTACCATACGGGTGACTTCACTTGAATCGCTGATATCGGCGGGAACAACCAGGCTTTGCTGTCCCATTTTCCTGATTTCTTCGGCCACGGCTTCAGCCGGTTCCATATCACCGACGTCGTTAATGACGACGGTGGCACCGACTTCAGCCAGTTTCAGGGCGATAGCTGCCCCGATGCCGCGGCCGCTGCCGGTGACTATAGCTACCCTATCGGAAAGGTCCATTTGTTACTCCTTGAACTCTATTTCCTGGCTCGGGGCGGCTATGAGGGTTGCCCGAGACGTTGCGTACTATTAGTATAGTACATTGCGACTTCGGATTCACCCGTTGGTTGATAACCGGTTTCAATACTGACTGCCACTGCGAGCGAAGCGAAGCAATCCGGGGTGGAGTGTGAGATTATTTCGGCCGGTCCTATATGTGCTCAGTGAGCATTGACAGTCTCCGAGTTCAGGCGGTACCATTGTGAGACCTGTGGATGAGTTGTAAGAACGCGTAGAGTTGGAGTGACGATATGAAGAGACTGACCCTTGACCAGTGGGAGAAGAAGTATATTGCCGGTACGGTCGAGAGGTTTGACCAGAAGTATCAGATGTTCAACAGGCCGGCCTGGGACCCGGAGATGAAAGAGTTGCTGGAGGACTGGTCATTCGGTGGCGAAGCCAGGGAGAGACCGGGCTATACTTTGCTTGACCACGCACTGAAACGGGCGAGCTCACGCATCACACAGCTAGCGGTGTTCAATATGTACAAGCCCAACCCCAGCCCGGTGACAATGGCAATAACGGCGGCGATGGCAGGTGCATACTCGCGTCGTCAACCCATGCCGGAGAAACCTCGTGAGAGGATGAAGATTGATGTCAGTGACTCGGAGGTACTGACGCGTAATGTGAAGAAAGTGGCCCGGTACTTTGGAGCCGACCTGGTGGGTGTCTGCCGGCTGGACCGGCGGTTCGTGTATTCACACACCTACGGAGGGAACACATTTGAGGGTGCGCGTGAGTCTGAAGTGGACGCAGACGGATCCCGGCCGCAGGAAATACCCGGTGAGTTTCAGTACGCCATAGTCATGGGATTCGAGATGGATTACGACCTCATGAAGTACTTCCCGACCTATGTTGCCGAAACCACTACGGCAATGGGTTACAGCAGGATGGCCATTGCCAATGCCCACCTGTCCGCCTTCATTCGGGGGCTGGGGTTCAAGACCATTGACTGTAGCATCAATGATGTTGCCCTTTCGGTACCACTGGCAATGCAGGCAGGGCTGGGTGACATCGGACGGAACGGGATACTGATTACACCACAGTTCGGGCCTCGCCTGAGGTTGAGCAAGGTGTTTACTGACCTGCCGCTGATTGTCGATACGCCGGTTGATTTCGGGGTCACCGAATTCTGTAAAGCCTGTATGAAGTGTGCCGAGATGTGTCCATCACAGGCCATTTCCACCGGGGAGAGGACCTCCGAGCCAAACAACGTGTCCAACGTGACTGGTGAAATGAAGTGGTCGATTGACCCTGTCAAATGCCGTATGCACTGGGGGCGTACGGATAAGTCATGCACCATCTGCGTTGCCTGCTGCCCCTACAATAAGCCGGATACCCTGTTCCACCGGGCGGTCCTGCGTCTTACCGACTACCTGAGGTGGACGGATTCTCTCTGTGTCCGGATGGACAAATTGCTCGGTTACGGCAGACCGGCCCGGGTAGCGGACTTCTGGGAGGAGTGGCAGCCCCGGCGGCACTAGTACTCAGTTGCAGAAACACCATGTAGTATGTTCCGTGGGGTGAGACCCTTCTCTACACTCAGGGTGACGTGCCACTAGCCTCAGTGACGCAGAATCTGAATGTTGTGCGGATTTGTGCAACTAGATACCAGGGAAGGCGTCAGGACTGCTCTGCGAGGGCCTGGACGGCTTCGGCGTCCCCGATATTCAGCGTCTCCACGCTTCGGTCTATGCGCCTCATCAGGCCGGTAAGAACCCTGCCGGGCCCGATTTCGATGACGCTGGTGACACCGTTCTCAATCATGTACTCGATGGAACCCTGCCACTGAACGCTGTTGCATAGCTGTTCCAGGAGTTCTGACTTGACTGCCTCCGCAGTGGTCATCGGTCGGGCGGAAGTATTGGCGATTATGGGTACAGCGGGCTCACGGAAGGTCAGGGTGGGAATAATCTCGGCCATTCCGTCTACGGCGGGCTGCATCAGCGGGGTATGGAAAGCACCACTCACCTGAAGGGGGATAGCGCGGGATGCACCCTTCTCTTTGGCCAGCTCTACCGCTCTGTCAATATTGTCAGTGGCCCCGCTGATTACCAGTTGTCCGGGGCAGTTGATATTGGCTAACCGGGTGTCTGTTTCCTGGCAGATGCCGGTCAGTACCGGCTCGTCCAGTCCGATGATTGCTGCCATCGTGCCGGGTCGTTCCAACCCGGCCTGGTACATCAAACGGCCCCTCTCGCGGGCGAGGTAAACGGTATCGGCGAAGTCAAGCACGGCTGCCGCAGCCAGCGCGGTGTACTCCCCGAGGCTATGGCCGGCCACGAAGGTTGGTGGCGGCAGACCCTTGCCTGTTTCCTGGGCCGCCTTCAGGCAGGCAAAGCTCACCGTGACCAGCGCCGGTTGCGCGTTGACTGTCTTGCGGAGCTCGTCCTCCGGTCCTTCGAAGCAAAGCCCGGAGAGAGAGAACCCCAGCCTTTCGTCGGCCTGTTCAAAAACCGTTCTCGCTACGGGGTAGCTCTCGTAAAGGTCACGTCCCATGCCGACGGACTGGGAACCTTGCCCCGGAAAGACATAAGCCACTCTCTTTGTATCGACCATTATTAGCCACCTGTCTGCAGGCTTCTGAGGCGCGCTATCACTGCCTCGGCTTCAGCCACCATCTCTTCTATGATTATCCTGACCGGCTTGATTTCATGTATCATGCCGGCAATCTGCCCGGCCAGCAGCGAGCCATCGTCGACATCGCCGTCAATCAGACCGAGGTGCATTCTGCCCTCGCCGAACATACTCAGTTCCTCGGACGAGACCCCGGACTCTTCCAGTGCCAGAAACTGCTCGGTGAGACTGTTCTTCAGACTACGGAGAGGCAGGCTGGTAGTGCGGCCGGTGATGACCGTTGACCGGTCGTGAGCCTCGAGGACCTTCTGCTTGTAGCCGGGGTGGGCAATGGATTCCTCGCTACAGGCGAATCGCGTCCCGATTTGTACACCCTGGGCACCGAGGGCCAGGGCTGCCGCCAGACCACGCCCATCGGCAATACCTCCGGCGGCAATCACCGGTATGCTGACACTATCGACCACCTGGGGCACCAGTGCCATGGTCGTCGTTTCCCCGATGTGCCCTCCCGATTCCATGCCCTCGGCGACAATGGCGTCGACACCGGCTTCCTCTAGTCGCTGTGCCGGCCTGACGCCGGCCACGACCGGCATTACCTTCATCCCTAGCTCTCTGAGAGCGGGCACAAATGCCGTGGGGTCACCGACGCCGGTGGTGACCACGGATACCTTCTCTTGGAGGATTATGGCGATAACCTCGTCAGTATACGGCGATGTCAGCGGGAGGTTGATGCCAAAGGGCCTGTCGGTGAGTTCCCGGGTGAGGTGTATCTGCTGCCTGACCCAGTCAGGCTGGTAGTAGCCGGCACCGATAATGCCCAGCCCTCCGGCATTGGAGACCGCCGAGACAAGCTCGGCAGTACCGAGGTGAGCCATCCCTCCCTGGATGATGGGATGCTCTATGCCGATAAGGTCACAGATTACGGTCTTGAGCACGGCCTGGCCTTCCCTAGCTGGTCTTTGGTTTCGGGCTCTTGATTTCGACGACTTCCCGTCCTGCATAGCTGCCGCACGTGTGACAGACATGGTGTGGCAGTTTCGGGCTGTGGCACTGTGGGCAGGTTACCAGGGCTGGGGCGGACAGATGGTCATGGCTGCGCCTTCTTCCCCTACGTGCCTTGGTAATCTTTCTCTTTGGCAGGGCTCCCATAGTCTACTCGCTTTCTTTCCCCTGACTATGCCCCTCGGGCATAGTCAGGCATCGTTAGGCATTTTCAGGCGTTGTTATCGGCCACGGCCAGTTTGCACAGTCCGCTCCATCGGGGGTCGATTTCCTGCTGTGGACAGTCACACGGTCCCAGGTTGAGGTTGTGACCGCACGTGGGGCATAGACCGGTGCAATTCTCCTGGCACAACGGCTTCATCGGGATAGCCAGTACTGCATACTGGCGTATTGCCTCGGCAAGATCAAGGATATGGTGTTCATCGATGGTAAAGTACCCGGACCGGTCCGGCAGGGACAGTGGTGCTCCGGTGAGCACATCCGTTGTGGGATAGTACTCTTCCTCAACATCCAGGGTTAGTGCCAGGGGGCACGAGCGCAGGCAGCGGCTGCAGGTGACTGCAATCTCTGTACGCAGGGTACCACGAGCCAGGATTCCCCGGTCGGTGCGGACCAGATTGAATCTACCCTCGACATGACTCTCCTGGTTGGCAATATCAACCGTTTCGTCTACATCGTAGCTTCGTGTTGACCCGATGGCTTCCTTGAGCTGCTGGGAAACGTTTATCTGCATCTGTCCTGGCCGCTCCTCCCGGGAACGTGTGGGATACTTCCTCTGGTGGGTCTGCGGACCTGCCTCATGGTATCCGGCAGTAGTTGTGTGACCAGACTTAATTATAGGCCGTGGGGCTTGTCTGCGTCAACCGGGAAGGGAATGGGTTACGACGTGCCAGGTTCACTATCTTCCTGGAGAAAGCATTGGTCAACCTCGTGAAGCGCCTCATGCTCATTCGCTCTGAATATTAATACAGGTAGTGGGAAAAACCCACTTGACAAATAATCCCACCGTGATAGAATGTGTATGTAAGTCAGGTGGGTAGGTATGTGGTGACTATAATAAAGAATGCAGATTTCACGGGGATAGCCAAGAACGTGAAGCCAGATGCTAAAAGGCGAGTGATTTTACCTCAAGGATTGGTAAGAGAAGGTATCATTTACCACATATATGCCAATAGCTTTGGGCAAATTGTTTTAGACCCACAAGTAACTATACCTGCATCTGAGGCATGGATATTTGAAGATAAGAGTGCTCTAGCTACGGTTGACAGGGGTATGGTTGAGTCAGCTAACGGACAAGTAATAAATCGGGGTTCATTCGCAAAATACATAAAAAATGCACCGTAAACTACGTTTTACCCCTACTGCTGATGAGCAACTTGACAGAATAGAGAATGACCCTTCGCTAAAAGGTGTCCTCAAGCAAGTCAGAAAAACACTGGGATATCTAGAAACAAACCTTCGAGCTAAGTCTCTACAAACCCATGAGTTTGAGTCACTGACAACGCGTTATGGGAAAAAGGTTTTTGAGGCTTATATTCAACAAAGAACTCCAGGGGCTTATAGAATATTCTGGCATTATGATCCCGATGAGATAGACAAAAATGGTGAGCGTGTAGCTATCATTACCATAGTAACCATAACCCCACATCCCGAATCCTGAACAGCTAGATTACTTCCCCCACCTGGTTAGCGACGATTTCCTTGCTATTTCCTTACGTTTTTCAGGCGATAACTTTGCAACCTCCTGCTGAGAAATGGGTTAAGGCAGTGATTTAATATTACCGAGAGATATTGATGATGTTGGTGGAGAGAAGGTGAGTGGGGCATTGGTCGCAGGCTTGTCATTGTCTGAGGTTAATCCTTGATGTATTATGGATACAGAACCGGAGGAACATGGTAGTTTCAGGTAACCACAAATGAGTATGCCGTATACGGTCGGTCCAATCAGGCCTCCATCGGAGGCGTACTCGCTGCTGGTAAGGGTCACGGAGAACTGTCCCTGGAACCGGTGCGAGTTTTGCTCTGTCTTCAAGGATCAGAAGTTCCGGATACGTCACATCGAAGAGGTTAAGGAGGGAATCCTGGCTGTCCGGAGGCTGGTAGAGGACACGTACCGGTGGTCGGAACGCGGTGGTTATACCGTTGGCCAGGTTGCCCAACTCAACGGTATCCTCTGGCTCCAGGATGACGGTGTCAGGAACGCATTCCTCCAGGACTCGGACAGCATGATAATGAAGACCGAGCCTCTTGCCGAGATACTGGAGTTTCTCTGCGGGACGTTTCCCACGCTGGAAAAGGTGTGTACCTACGCCCGGGCAAAGACCGTTTACCGGAAGAAGCCCGAAGAGCTGAAGCGGTTGCGAGATGCAGGGCTTTCCCGACTTCATATTGGCCTGGAGACCGGTGATGACGACCTCCTGGCCTATATTCAGAAGGGCGTCACCGCTGCTGAGCAGATACAGGCCGGCAAGAAGGCGGTCGAGGCTGGTTTTGAGGTCTCGGAGTACGTCATGCCGGGGTTGGGAGGTAGGGAGCGCTGGGAGCAGCATGCCCTGAACTCGGCCCGGGTGCTGAATGAGGTCAACCCCCGGTTCATCAGGCTACGCACCTTTCATCCTGCTCCGGGGACACCGATACACGAGAAAGCCCGGCGCGAAGAATACCACGTCCAGTCTATCGAAGGTGTTCTGAAGGAGATACGGACGTTTGTGGAGGCCCTTGATGTGACCTCCGAGTTGATTACCAGCGATTTCGCCTGGAATTTCTACCTGGGGGAGATTGATGGTAAGCTCCCTGAGGAGAAGGAAAAGGTACTCGCGGAGATTGACCGGGCGCTGGCCTACTGGCAGGCGGAGGGGGAGCCCAGGCGAAACCCGTTCATGGGAAACCTGAACCTGGAGCTAAATTAAGGCTGTATTGTAATGAATGCACCCGTCGGGATAACTGTCTATTCAGACTACATCTGACCCTGGTGCTATGTCGCGGCAGTTCGGCTGCAGAGAGTCAAAGAGCGGTACGGTGATAGTATCAACATCACCTTGAAGAGCTTCCCTCTGCTGATTGAGAATATACCGGGGAGGCCGATTTCGCCACACAGTACCGAGGCCCGTGAGCGCGCCAACAACGAAGAAGAGGTCTTCCGGCAGTGGGATGAGAATCTGCCCTATCCTTCCTCCAGCATGCCGGCCCAGATAGCGGGCAAGTGCGCCTTACTCCAGGGCAAAGAGGCGTTTGGGCATTTCCACGGTGCTGTCTTCAAAGCATTCTTCCGGGACTGCCGTGATATCAGTGATGGGGAAGTCCTGACCAGCCTGGCCGCAGATGTCGGACTTGATGTTGAGCGGTTCCGGGCAGATTACAGTAGCGGCTCACAAGAGAACGAGGTCCTGGCCGAATACGAAGAAGGCCGGAGTGAGTACGAGGGTTGGGGGGTTCCCCTGGCGATAATCGGCGGCCGGTTTCCACTCGTTGGGGCGGTCCCCATTGAGATGTACCGTCGGGCGATAGACCTCTGCCTGGCGAGGCAGCGAGTCTGAGTCTCCGGACTGCTCCACCCGGGAGAAGTACACTGTTCCGGGCGTTCTGGAGTAGTTCAGGCTCTCAAAGACTGTTATCGAAGCAGTGTTCTCCTCCTCAATCGGGCAAGCCAGCACGAATCGTGCCCAAATTAAGCGTAAATTCTGATATTTGTGGTAGAAAAGCCGTCTGAAGGTATTGACAGACAAGGGATAAATAGTTTATCATGCAGACCTAGTAAGGAAAGGAGGTCGGGTTGATGGAAGCATACTGTGTGAAATGTCGTGCCAAGCGTGAAATGAAAGACGCCAAGCCCATCACCATGAAGAATGGCAAGCCAGCAACTCAAGGTGTATGCCCCACTTGCGGAACCAAGATGTTCCGAATAGGCAAGAGCTAGAGCTACTCCGGGAGTTTCAGGATAAATATTAGGGAGCGGGTAACTGTAAATAACGGTATCCGCTCCCTTGATATTGACCGGAAGAACTGCTTATTAGACCGTTACCCCGGCCTTCGGTGGTTGCTCTTCCCTGGGTACCAGAGCACCGGTCGGGCAGACTACTATGCACTCGGCACAGTAGTCGCATCCTGAAGTGTCCATCGGTTCATCGGCAAAGGTGGTGACCCGCCGATCGAAGCCCCGGTGGGCAAAGCCGAGTACACTGGTACCGGAGTGCTCCCGGCACACCCGGACACACCGTCCGCACAGCACGCATTTGTTGGCGTCATAGACGAACAACGGGTGGCTTGTGTCGATGGGAAGGTCGCGTTCCAGCTTTCTGAGGTGCTTTGACTTCAGTTTCACATGGAGGTGCCGGGCTATCTTCTGCAGTTCGCAGGAACCGTTCCTGGGGCAGTGAGCGCAGTCCAGGGCGTGAGACGCCATGAGAAGCTCAAAGCCCTGCCGGGCCAGACTGAGGGCGTTATCTCCCCTGGTATTGACTGTCATGCCTTCAGTTACCGTCTCAGTGCACGCTGTGACCGGTCTGTCCCTGTCCGCTACCTCAACAAAGCACAACCGACAGGCAGCCATCGGCTCGTGATTGTCCCTCATGGCGCACAGGTTGGGGATATAGAACCCGTTATCGAGGGCAACCCAGAGAAGGATTTCACCCTCGTTGGCGGTTATCTTCCGGCCGTCAATTGTCAGAGATATTGTCTTCATGTGTCTACTTTGCCGCGGCAGGTACTTCGCTGGGCGGCGATAATTTCACTATGGCATCGTACTGCGGTGGGCAGGCGGTCCGGCAGGTATCACATTTCACGCACTTGTCCTGGTCGATGACCTTAATCCTCTTCTTGTTGGGGGTTATTGCTTCCACGGTACAGGTGCCCACGCAGGCGTCGCAGGAACGCTCGCACTTATCCGGCAGGATGTAGTAGGCTATAAGGTCGCGACACATCAGCGCCGGGCAGCGCCCCTCTCTAATGTGGGCCCGGTACTCGTCCTCGAAATAACGTAGCGTGGTCAGCACCGGATTGGGTGCCGTCTTCCCTAGACCGCAGAGAGAGCCGGCTCTTATGGCCTCAGCCAGCATCACCAATGTGTCAATATCTTCCTCCTTGCCCTGTCCCCGTGTGATGTCGTCGAGTATAGCCAGCATTTGCCTGGTCCCGAGACGGCAAAAGGTGCACTTGCCGCAGGACTCACGCTGGGTGAATTCGAGGAAATAGCGTGCAATTTCCACCATGCAGTCGTCCTCATCGAGGACTACCATCCCCCCGGAGCCCATCATGGCACCTGCTTCGGTCAACGAATCGAAGTCGATAGGCAGGTCCAGCGCCGATTCCGGCAGACAGCCACCGGAAGGCCCGCCAATCTGGACTGCCTTGAACTGCTTTCCGCCGGGGATGCCGCTGCCGGCGTCGAAGATGACCTGCCGCAGTGTGGTGCCCATAGGGACCTCCACGAGTCCGGTGTTGACCACCTTGCCGGCCAGGGCGAAGACGGCGGTACCCTTGCTCTTCTCCGTGCCGATGCCGGTAAACCATTCTGCCCCGTTCTCAATAATGGGCGGTACCGCGGCCAGGGTCTTGACATTGTTGATAATGGTGGGCTTTCCGTTGAGGCCGCTGGTCGCCGGGTAGGGCGGACGGTGGTGGGGTATTCCTGCTTTCCCTTCCAGTGAGGCAATAAGCGCCGTCTCCTCACCGCAGACAAAGGCACCGGAACCCTGAAACAGGCGGATATCGAAGTTAAAATCGCTCCCTAGAATGTGCCTGCCGAGGAAGCCAGCTTTGCGAGCCTGGCGGAGGGCAATCCGCACCCGCTCCACCGCCAGCGGATACTCGGCGCGGACGTAGATATAGCCGTGTTGCGCTCCGATAGCGTGGGCGGTGATGACCATTCCTTCAATCACGGAGTGAGGGTCGCTCTCAAGGATTGACCGGTCCATGAAAGCACCCGGGTCGCCCTCATCGGCGTTACAGACTACGTACCGTGGCTTTCCCGGTGCCTGACGGCATATCTCCCATTTCATTCCAGTGGCGAAACCACCCCCACCCCTGCCCCTCAGCCCCGATAATTTCACTTCGTCGATGATATCCTCGGGAGACATCTTGAGTGCCTTGTCCAGTGCTGAGTAGCCGCCGTTGGCAAGATAGTGGTCAATATCGGTGGGGTCAATGTGTCCACAGTTCCTCAGGACCACCTTCTTCTCATAGCTGGCGCGGGGGAAATCGGCGAAACTGGGAATGAAGTCGTTCTCTTCCATCGCGCCGAGAACGAATTCCAGGCAGACGTTATCGCCCACAATGAATTCTTTGACCAGCCTCTCGGCAATAACGGGGTTGACGTAGCCGTAGCAGATTGCCGGGTACCCTGGCTTGTGAATCACCACCAGTGGCTCGGCGTAACAGTGGCCCATGCAGCCGACCTCGATAACGGGGCAGTCCAGCCCCTGTCTTTTCAACTCTGCCCTGAGTGTATGGAGAATTTCCAGGGCACCGGCAGCACGACCACAGGTAGCCGTACCGACCAGTATTACGGGTTTGTCGGAGTTAAACAACTCTGTCCAGCGGGATTCGGCACGTGCCTTTATCTCCTGGAAAGAAGAGGCGATAGCGGATGATATGATTTCCTTCACTGGTCTTTCTGTTCCTCGGATTCTCTCTCAAGCTTGAACTTGAGCAGTATCCCATCTACTTTTGTAGGCTCCACTTTGGCTTCAGGAATATCGTCAACTACGGTCACCGGTGCCATGGTGCAGCAGCCTACGCAGGCCACGGTATCAAGGTCAAACTCGCGGTCTGTCGTAGTCTCGCCTTCGTTTATCTCCAGTCGCCGTTTCCAGGCATCCAGCGTGATGTAGCCACCCTTCATGTGACAGGCTGTACCGAGGCACACCCGGATAGCGTGCTTTCCCGGCGGGTTGAGGCGGAACTGGTTGTAGAATGTCACCACTCCGTATACGTCTATCTCCGGTATGCCGAGAAATCCGGCGATTTCTTTCATAGCCTCAAGAGGAAGGTATCCGAGCCTTCCCTGGACCTTCTGCAGAATGGGAATCAGGTTACGTCTCTTACGGCTGAAACCCTTCAGGGCACGCAGGGTCTCCTGGCGGTGCCAGGCCTGTTCATCTGTGGTGCCGTCGTATGACACGCTGCTTGTTGCTTTCTTTACTATCTTTCCTGTCATGTCTAAGGTGCTTACATCGTTACTATCCGGATAGCCTGCATGGGACAGGCACGGACGCAATCGCCACACGCCTGACAGAGGGATGGATTGGTCATCGGTATCTCTCCAAAATGCTCCTGTTTGATTAGCTTACGGGGGCACGCTTCGGCGGCGAGGCAGATTCCATCCTCGCAGTACTCCGGGTGGCACTTCGGGAAGTCCACCAGGGCCATCTTTTCAGGCACTCGCGGCCTTCTCCTGCTTCGCTTTCTCCAGGGCTTCTTCCAGTTCCTCCAGTTGTTGCAGCATAGAGGGTTTCACCGAGTGTGCCGGCCACCTCGCCTTGAGGTCGGCTATCTCCTCTTCAAGCTGCTTAATCCTGTCCTGGACCACAGTTCAGATATCCTCTCTCTTATCCTTAAAACATTGCCGGCACTGCCCTTCGAGATAGAACTCGGTCCTGGTAACGTTGAATCCCTGCTCCTGCTGTATGCTCCTGACCAGCTTACCGATAAGGGGGGTCCGGAACTCTATCACTCTGCCACATTCATGGCAAACGAAATGCTGGTGTTCGGCATGACTGCGTATCTCATAGTGGTGGCTCGACCAGCCCAGTCTTTGTTCATCAACCAGGCCCAACTCCTGGAACAGGCGCAGGCTCCGGTACACCGTGGCCAGGCTGATAGACGTATCGGCGCTGCTGGCACGACGGTACAGTTCCTTGGCGTCAATATGCCCGCTGGCGTTGCGTATCAACTCCAGGAGCAGTCGTCTCTGCGCGGTGAGAGGGTATCCTGCTATTGCCTTGTCCAGATTGCGAATGTTTCTCATTCTCAACTGATATTGTACTGCGACTCGGCTAGCGTGTCAATAGACCTCCGGTATGGCCCAGTATCAGTCCTGCCCTGGGTGTTTGCCGGCCACGATGACGACGAACCCGGCTCCGATGCGGAAACCAGTCTGTGGCGATTCCGCACGGGTTACTTCGTCCGGCCCTTCAAAGAGGGTTGAGACAGTATTCTGCACGGAGAAGTCACCCCGCTCGATGAGGTTTATCAACTCATCATAGCTCCGAAAAATAGCATGGGTATAAAGTGGGTGCCCCTGGTGCTTCATCTCTTTGTATAATTGTGTCCAGGCACTGTGAGCGGGCATTACGGCCAGTACCAGTTTTCCACCGGGTACGAGAACGCGGTGCACCTCGCGCAGGACGGACAAGGGTTGTTCTATAAAGCACATGGTGGTTATCAGGAACACCGCACCGAAACACCGGTCACCAAACGGCAGTTGCTCTCCGCGGGCCAGGAGCACGGCTGTGTCCCGTTGGGATGCGACTTCAATCATTTTAACTGCAATGTCGACCCCGGTTCCTATCCCCAGTGCTTGAGCGAATCTGCCCGTCCCCACACCTACTTCGAGCCACGGCCCGGAAAGTGAGGGCAGTACCTGCTGTAAAGACCGTAATTCAGTTTCAAAAACGAGCCTGCCTGCTTCATCGTACCATGCGTCATAGTCCGCAACGGACTCATTGAAGGGGGATGCCGGTATACCGGGAACCCCGGTTCCCTTACCGTGTTCTGTCGGTCGGGGTGGCTCTTCAGTGTAAGGCATGGCCTGTTTGTACCGGGCGTTGCTGGCACAGTTCGGTAACGAGGATGCTGAGGGCCAGCTCGGGTTCGTATTTACTCGTCTTGATGGCCAGGTCTGTCTCCAGTAACTGGCGATAGACGTACCTGATTCGCGGCAGGGAGTATCGGTTGGCTTGCTCCAGGGTCTTGCGTGCGGCGTACTCGTTGGGGATACCGAGTCGGTTGCGAAGCTCGCTGCCGGATATGCGCGGGTTATCCACATCCTTCGCTCTGACAATGAGTCGCATCTGGCGGGCAAGCATCGCCAGGAGATGGGATGGGCTGGAGCCCTGCTGAAGGAACTGCTGGAGCAGCTTTTCCGCGGTCTGCGTGCGGAACTCGACGATAGCGTCCACCATGGCGAAAATGTTGACCTGTTGGGTGTAGCCGACCACCAGGTTGATGTCCTCTTCCTCTATTCGTCGCCCGGCGCTGTAGAGGAGCAGCTTCTCAACTTCACTGGACATAATCCAGAGGTCGCTCCCCACCAGTCTCACCAGCAGATTAAGTGCCTGGGGAGATATGCTACCGTCTTTCTTCCTGACACGTTCCTGCACCCATGGTCTCAGTTCGGCTGGCCGCAGTAGGGGAAAGGACTGCGCCTGTGCCTTGCCGGAGAGTATTTTGAGCAGGGGATTACTGGCCTTGATATCGTCATCCAGAAGCACCACGATTGTGCTTTCGGGTATCGTCGGGATGTATTGTCCCAGCAGCTTGTAATCTTCTGACGAGGTGGTCGTGCGCCGACCCCTGACCTGGCGCCGGGGCCTTCGATTGGGCTCGAAACGTTGCAGCAGACCCGTGATGACGACCAGGCGTTTTTCCGCCAGAAACGGCGCTGCCTCACAGACCGGCCTCAACTGGTCGACTGTGAGCTGCTGGCCTTCGAGTGTGGTGGTATTCGTTGCCAGTGTTTCCGGGTCACCGATACCGCCCTTGATGTTATCAAGTGCCCGGGTACGGGAGTAGCTATCCGGTCCTGAGAGTATATACAGCAAGGTTCACCTTTCCGGTTTGTACGGGAATAGTGTCTAGGTGGGAATGATGCCGTGTTTCCTGGCGGGTCCTTCTTCCACTTTGTCCAGAGCCATCTCCAGGGCAGCAATCAGTGTCGGACGGGTCTCGGCAGGGTTAATAACATCGTCGATATGCAGGTGCTCGGCGGCGCGGTAGGGGTTGGCGAACTCCTCCCGGTATTCCCGTATCTTGGTCTGGAGCAATTCGTCGGGGTTTTCGGCCGCTTGCAACTCTCGGCGATAGATTATCGGTGCGGCTCCTTCCGCCTCCATGACAGCCAGCACTGTCGATGGCCAGCAGAAAACAGCGTCGGTACCGAGGTCTTTACCGCACATCCCGAGGTAGGACCCGCCGTATGCCTTTCGGATAGTGAGGGTCAGCTTGGGCACGGTGGCCTCAGAATAGGCAAAGAGCATCTTGGCCCCATGCCTGATGATGCCGCCCCACTCCTGGTCGGTACCGGGCATGTATCCGGGCACATCCACCAGGTTGACAACCGGGATGTTGAAGGCGTCGCAGAAACGGATGAAGCGGGACGCCTTGTCGCAGGCGTCGATATCGAGCGCTCCCGCCTTGGACATCGGCTGGTTGGCGATAATTCCCACGGAGCAGCCATTGAGCCGGGAAAAGCAGGTGATGATGTTGGTGGCGAACAAGGGGAATAGCTCAAAGAAATTCGGCCTTCCGTCCTGGCGCTGGTCGAAGATACTCTTAATCAGCTTGTGCATGTCGTAGGGACGCCGCAGATTGGCGGGAACAATGTCGAATAGTTTATCGTCGGTACGTTCCGGACTGTCGCCCCAATCGACCCACGGTGGCGGTTCCCGGTTACTGGATGGGAGGTAGCTGAGGAGTTCCCTGATATTCTGGAAGCAGTCGGCCTCACTGTCTTCCGAACGGCAGACAACCCCGGATTTCTGCTGGGCGACAATAGCACCGCCGAGCTCCTCTTCACCGATGTCCTGACCGATTGCCGCCTTGACCACCCTCGGTCCGGTAATAAAGGCATAGCTGATGCCTTTGACCATGAAGATGAAGTCCATCAGTGCCGGTGAATAGACGCCGCCACCAGCAGTCGGTCCGAGGATAGCGCATATCTGGGGAACTACGCCGGAGGCCATGGTGTTCCTGCGGAAAAGCTGACCGTAGGCAGAGAGTGAATCGACACCGTCCTGGATTCGAGCACCACCGGAATCGTTGAGGGCTATCACCGGGTAGCCGGTCTTCATGGCACTGTCCATCAGGTCACATATCTTGCGTCCCTGCATCTCGGACATCGTGCCACCCATGCTGGTGAAGTCCTGCGCATAGATGTACACTCCGCGGCCGTCGACTTTACCGTAGCCGGTTACCACAGCATCGGCGGGTACGTCGCCGTATGAACCACCACGGCTCCTGGCGAACATGCCGGTCTCACGGAACGTTCCCTTGTCAAGAAGCATATCAATCCGTTCCCGCGCGGTGAGCTTGCCCCGTTTCGCCTGAGCGGCAACGCGGTCTTCGCCTCCCATTTCCTTGAGCTTACTCTGACGCTGTTCCAGCTCCGCTAGCTGTTTTTCTTTCTGATTTTTGTCTTCAGTCATAAGGTGCTCACTTTCTCCATTGTCACTCGTGATACGATAATATACGGGCCGCGGGCGGCTCCTGGAGTAGGAGTCTTACTTCCTCTCGAAGACGGCGGCGATACCCAGTCCGCCCCCTCCGCAAATTGTCTCCAGACCATATCTTACATTACGTCGCTTCATCTCGTGCAGTAGCGTGGTCAACCTTATAGCCCCCGTAGCCCCAACCGGGTGCCCGAGGCTAATCCCGGAACCGTTAACATTCACCTTGCTCTCGCACTCCGCTTCGGACAGGCCCATTTCCTTGAGGTCCGCCAGCAACTGCCCGGCAAATGCCTCCTGTACCTCAATTAGTTCTATCTGCCCTATTTCCAGACCTGCCTTTTCCAGCGCTTTATCAACTGCCTTGGGTACTGACAGCCATGCACGTATCGGGTCGGTACCGGCAACAGCGAATGACCTGAGGTAGGCCAGTGGTTCTATATTCAACTCCTTAGCCCGGTTGCCTGAGACCAGAACCACGGCGGCGGCACCATCGTTCTCCGAAGACGAGTTACCCGCTGTGGAAACACCGCCAAGTACGGAGCGGAGTTTGGCCAGACGTTCCACCGAGGTATCACGCCGGGGAGTTTCGTCAGTATCGACAATAACTGGCTCTCCTCGTGGCTGGGGTACCGCTACCGGGGCAATCTCTTCGGCGAATATACCCGAGTCTATGGCGGCAATTGCTTTCTGGTGTGCCCTGAGTGCCCAGAGGTCACATTCCTCGCGGGATATGGCTTCCTCCTCGGCGGCCTTATCTCCCCAGACCATCATAGACTGGAGCACACCGAACCTGTCTATTGGTTGCGACATTACCCTGCCGCGCTGTATACGGTCGTAGAGGGGCATTCCCCACGTGGCGAGACTACCGTGTCCCCGGGGCATATCTCCCGTTCCGCCGACACCCCACTTTATCGAGCCGGGGATATAGAACTCGGCACTGCTCATATGTTCGACACCACCGGCAACAACGATTTCTGCCTGTCCTGTCTGGATGAGCATACCGCCGAAGCAAATTGCATCCAAACCGGAGCAACACCGCCGGTCCAGCGTTATGCCGGGAATCTCCACCGGCCATCCGGCGCACAGGAGGGACATCCGGGCGATATTTACGTACTCTCCGTTCTGGTAGCACTGTCCCAAAATGACCTGGTCGATGCCCGCGGGAGTAATACTAACCTTCTCAATGGCGGTGTTGAGCACCAGGGCAGCAAGGTCATAGGCTGGTACATCTCTCAGGGCACCCATGTACCGCCCGATTGGTGTTCGTACCGCACTGACGATGGCAATCTCTTCCATGTGGACTATTCCTTTCGTATTCGTCCTACTACCCTGACTCAACCAGTCCGGGTTATCCCTGGTCTCGCTGTTCCCCATCCTGCTGGGCCCAGTTCTGCATCATCTCCTTAATGCGTCGGGCAAGTTCGGGGCTGGCGCGCAGGCGTTGAATGAATACCGGACAGCCCTCAAGTATCGAGTTCTGGGCGGCGGTTGCCATTCCGCCGAGGAGATTCTGTATACCACCGATATCCTCTGACGGTTGGGTACCCATCCCGGCTGTGGTTGATTCGAGTTGGCGGCGAATGTCTTCTACAGTCAACTTCATCGGCGTCGCGCAGGAGCGATACCAGGGACAGGACCTGCACTGGGCAATGCCGTGCGCTTCATCGAGAATGTCACTCATATCTTGGCCTCCTCTTGGTGGATAACTGGTACACCATCTGGTGATATATAATTGTAACTCCAACAGGCGACTAATGCTAGGCCTGGTATCAGGCCTAATACCAGACCAGCCAGTTGCCCAGCACCAGTACTCCCATGATTACCAGCAGGCTGCCACTGACCATGTATATCACCCTGGAATAGCGATTGATTTTCTTGACCAGTGGAGCGACGAAATCAAAGGCGATTCCTACCACCAGGAAAGGTAGCCCCAGGCCCAGGGAATAGACGGCCAGCAGGTATGCACCTTCCCAGGCCGACTGCGAAGTCCAGGCGACGGTCAGAACGGTGCCCTGCACCGGTCCGACACATGGTGTCCATGCTACGCTGAATACTGCCCCGGTCAGGAAGGAACGCAGGTAGCCGGTGGCGATACTCTTTGAAGGGGCCAGCCGTTTTTCGAAGTTCAGCCAGGGCACCTTGAGCGCGGCCAGCATGATTATACCGAAGAGTATCAGCAGACTACCGGCAGTCCAGCGTACCAGTGACGAACTGGGGCTGAGCACCACTCCCAACAGCCCGGCACCGGCTCCCACCCCGCTAAATATCAGTGTGAAGCCGAGGACAAAGCAGACGGAGTGCAGGAATATCGGGAAACGCTTTCTGGTGCCGGCATCGAATATTTCCGGACCATAGAGACTGGCGAAATACACAGGGACCAGAGGTATGACACATGGCAACAGAAAGGAGGACAGCCCGGCGCCAAAAGCAAATAAAAGTGAAACGTTGTCCGCCATCTACAAAGTAACCTGCACTAATGCTACCTGATTTCGCTTGAGATAGTCAAAGACGTGTAATCTGACCACGCTGGCGGCGATGCTTCGCAGTTCGCGCTACCGGTCGAACAGCCAGGACGCCATCGTGTGCTGTTATTTAGTCCCGCACACGCCTCAGTTCAATAACCACCGGGTTCTCTGCATCGGGGCAGGCAACCGTAGTCCTGTCCGGGTCTTTTTCCCAGGGAAAGGCACCGCCGGTCTGTAACGCCATCGCGAAAGGGAAGATGGCATTATAGGCGAAGGAACATACGTTCGGTGGGGTGAGTTCTCCCACCGGGAACTCGTCGCCAACACACATCCCGGCTTCACACGTTCCCTTCTGGCTGATTACTTTTCCTGTCACATTGAATAGTTCTGCCATTGGATACCTCCTTGGTTCGAACGAAAAGAGCTACCGGCAAACCTTGACACGCAGGTTACGACTTCCGCGAATACCGCACCAGTTTCCAGGTGAGGACTTCGCAGAGCACGGTTACGTCCTCGGATTCGAGGTAGTCTGTAATGTTAGTATCAAACAGCATGTTCATCTGTGGTGCCAGTTCCTCGTCGCCATGCCAGAGAACGAGCGCTATCGGGACGCGATTAAAGCCGTTGATGACCACGCCGGTATCTCCCAGGTCAATTTCTGTACCACCCACGACTTTACTGGCTTCCACCAGTAAGTCCGGCTCTCTGCCGAACCGTCTGGTGAGCTGGTCAGTGGTCCTCTTGGAGAAGGTAGGGAAGTAGACCACACCCCCGGGAAGGTCACGGTAGGTGATGAGCTTACCTGTTGCCGCGGTGCCTCTGGCCTGGGCAAGATAGCGCAACACCAGGATTTTCTCTCGCAGCGGGAGCTCGTCGGCATCCCCTTCCGGCAGGACGGTGAGGTCCGGGAATGATATGACATAAGGTTTGCCCAGGTAGTCGACAGTGACGGTAATAGCGGAGTCCGCACTCTCGTACCGGGAGTCGCTGAGGCGGGACTGCTCTTCGAGGTCTGCCGCGGTCAGACGGTCACGCACAATCCCGAAAGCAACATTCAGGTTATATACTGACCGGTTCTCGTCCACAGGCAGCACTGTCTTCCTTCTCTTTGGGAGCCCTGCAGTGGTGGCACCCGCTGTAAACCTGTGGAGGCCGTCCCCGGTCGGTTATCCCGGGATTGCGGCCTCCACGAATTACCCATACTATCGGAGTGTTGCCGGTACTACACGTCCAGCCAGGAGTGGGAGTAAAGGACCTGTCCGGTCACCACCCGCACCGACTTGGCGTACTTCGCCTCTTCAGAGTCGAGGGAAGCGAGGTCAGGCATTTCACCATCCATTATGCGGTGAATCATGGCGACACGTTCCGACCTTTCACCACGGGCTATCTTAATCAGCTCCGCGTCGAATGCGTCCACTATCGCCGAATGTATATTGTATTTCATGAGCATCATCAGGTAAGTGCGGTTGAGGTAGGGGCGGAGTTCGTTTGGTGTACCATTGGAGACATTGGACAGGCCCACTGCTGACTTGCCGCCAGGAGCAATCTCGTGGAGCATACTCATGAACTCCAGGCAGGGCTTGACCTGGTTCGTATCCACGTTGCTTGCCGGGGTTACGATAGGGTCGAACCAGATAGTATCATTGGTAATACCCAACTCGGCAGCTGCCATCATAAGCTCCATGGCAATCATGCTGCGTTCGTCCTCATCTCTCGGCATACCCTCTCGTCCCCAGAGCAGCCCGATGAAGTCGGCATTATACTTGGTGGCCAGAGGCAGCTCCTCTTCCATCCTGGCCAGGGATATAGAGTTTATTAGCGCACGCCCCTTGTGGACTTTGAGGCCGGCCTCGATTGCCACGGGATTGGTACAATCGAGTGACAGGGGCATGTCAACTACCTCTTGTACTGTCTTGACTGCCCATTCCATCATCTCGTCACCAGCCCTACGGCCAGGCCCGATGTTGATATCGAGGTAGTCCACTCCCGCTTCCTTCATGGCTCTGGCCATCTCCTGGATAGGAGCAGCATTTCTCTCCCTGAGAGCCGGGCCGAGTGTCTTAGACATTATGTTGATGTTTTCTCCGATGAGAATCATTGCTCCCTCCTAAGCTTTCCACGATTTCAGGTAGGCTGGAATGTGGGCTGCGTCCCTGGGGCCAACCATTATCTCCCAGCCGGGTAGCTCCTCTTCAATGCCTCCACTCTCCGCAGCGGCGTAACCGGGGATTATGAGCTTCCGGTGCTTGACCTTGTCTTCGATGCCGCTCTTCTTAACGAACGGACCGATAAGGTCAGCCACGAACTTGCCTGCCGCCCAGGCGGTCATTACGGAAAGCCCTTCGGTGTCCATTATCAGGAGGTGACTGGGTACCTTGCTGCCTTCTATCTCGCCGGAGACGATGAAGTAGGTTAATGCAAAGTTGGTGGTAACCAGTACCGGGGAGTTCTCGTTTGGATTGTTGATATCGTAGATGCCCTGTTCCGTTGCCAGTGGCCGCTGAGGGTCGGTGAAGATGTTCAGCCGTTCGACGAGTAACGGGAACAGACTCTCTCCATAGAGGTCAGAGAGAACGATGATTCCACCGTATTTAGCGACGAGCATGGCGGAAATCATTCCTTCCTTCATCGGGTTATCCGTCATCTCACAGGGGAAGGCAATCGTGGGGAATCCCAGAGGACGGAACTTGCCGGCAAGTGCCGCGTTTCGGGTGATAACCTGGTCCTCGAAGGTCTGGCGAACGGTCCTGGCCCCGGAGTCAATAACAATATCATTAACACCGGCATCCATCAGCTTCTGGGTGAGCTCGGAAAGCTCTTCGAGTCCGTCAGCCTTGACACCAATCGAGGAGGAGTTCTCCTTGACAAGCTCCGCCATGGCATCGAGGTTATCTTTGGTCGCACCATAGACCAGCGGTTTCTGGTCGGCGCACTCCTTCAGACCGGCAGCAAGAATAGTTGTGTCTTCACTCATAAGGATAAGGTTAGCATCACTGTTCTGGGCCACCTTGCTGACCAGGGCTCCGAACTTTGCGGCGTCCCCTGATTCGCTCTTGATCGCCACCAATTCGGGGCGGAGGTGCAGGCCGACTCTCTCAAACTGGAGTTCCTTGAATCTCTGAAGCCTGCCGTCAACATCCGCATCAGACATAGCATCGCTGACGAGTACGGCTACTGCCGTCGGGTTCTCGAGGCGTTTTTCGTGGCGGAACATAACCGTCTCGCCGCCGACCTTCACCGCCTCGGGACCAGTGCCGATGGTAACTGCCCTGATGGGAGGTGCCGAGGCCTCAGCGAGTTGTTCCGTTGCCTCTTCGGAGACGTGCGGACAGGCAGAGAGCTCCGCCTTGCCCGATGCCAGGTTCATGGCAAAGGCGAGGCAGGTGGGCACTCCACAATCGCCGCAGTTCGTCTTTGGCAGCAGTTTGAATATCTGTATTCCGGTAAGTGCCATAGTCGTGACTCCTTTCTTAGCCCAGTATCGAGTCCATGGTGAGGGCGGGATGTCCCTTCTCCTCGAGGAAGGGTAGAATCTCCTCTTCGGTCTCACCCACGGATTCATCGGCAATCATATCCATCAAGTTGGGTACACCCATCTCCTCAGCCCTGGCATTCAGCCTGTCTGCTATCTCTTCCTTCAGCATCTTGGGCATCCAGACTATACGCAGCAGGCCACCGTCGCCAATGATGAATTTCCTCTGGCAGATATTGTACTTGCCGTGGCCTACAAATCCCGGGCTGCTGATGCCACCGCCGATTGTCCCGGCCAGCGTGGTGAATTTCATTCCACAAGGGGTCATACCGCTGTATTCGCGGTTGACGGTCATGATGCCGTTGCACATCGGCAGGACTGCCGCGATGGCCTCGCAGCAACCGCAGGTGGTCATCGGGTCGTTGATAATGCTGTAGAAGTTGTAGTGGTCAATCTTACCACGCGATGCCTGGAAGACGAAGTCATTGACACCCTTCCACTGGCCGAGCTTGGCATCGATTGTCTCACCCTTCTCCACGGGTTGGTTCGGGCCGGTGGGGTTTATCTCGAAGGATGCCTTGCAGTCCATCCAGTTATATGAACCACAGAGTCCGGTCCTCTCGGGGCTGACCACGCAGACGTGGCTGGGGGCGAAGGACTGGCACAGCGTGCAGGAGTAGTAGGTCTCGGTGGTCTCGTCGGTCATGCCTTCAATTCTGGCGTCACGCTCGGAATAGACCGTACGTGCCTTTTCTACTATCTCCTTCACCTTGTCTTCTTCGGTATAGAGCTTTACCTGGAGTTTATCGAATATCCGGCCGAAGTCCTGGTGGAGCTTGGCGTGGAGTAGCGCACCGATGTGTTCCAGCTTGAAGCCCTTCTCCACGGCACCCTTGCCCACCCTTATCCAGGCGATATCTCGCTGTCCGATGTGCATCGCACCCTGGGCGTAGTTAATCAGGTGGTGGACCTGGCGCTCCAGGATAGGCTCGTAGTCATCTTCGAACTCTCTGCCGGCAACCTCCACTACTATTGCCAGCGGCAGTTTGGAGCCAGCCTCTATGTCCGTGATGTTCGGACCGATTATTTCAACCGCACCGTCCTCGACTTCGTCCATTCTCTTGGAAGTGACCCACTCTACCATGGCAGTACGACCACCACCGCACTCCAGGTAGATGTCCTCGCCACGTACGCGTTCGCCTTCAAAGGCCGGGCCGTAGGCTACGGGAATCGGTACGTCAGCGACGGTAACCTTGAGTCCCCGTACCTCAATTGCTTTGGCCACGATTTCATTGTGGGGTATGTTGGAGACAACGTGCTCATAGGTGCAGATACCAGTGGGTAATACTTCCGGTATCGGGGTATCCGCGATGACGGGGAAGCCCCAGTTGATGACACCAGCGGCATTGGCGTACCACTCATCGGTTACGTAGCCCAGTGGCAGTGCAAAAGCGAAGACGCGATCTTTGTTGTAAATCAGTATCTTGCGGTAGTCCCCGGGTTCAATACCACCGAAGGACATGGCAGCACGGGTGGCAAAACCCATGGCGAATACGGCAGCGCTCGTGTCGGGACCGAAAGAGACCAGCCTTGTTGGCCAGCCAATTTGCACTCCGGCCTCAACGAGTTGCTCGGAAAAACTAACGCCATTGTATTCACCGGCCATGAAGACATACAGGTTCTTCTCCAGGAGTTCCTGGGCAATGTTTGCGGCGATTTCTGTAGTGGGAGCAGCACCGAGTATGGCAGCAAATCCCGGGGCCGTGCCATCCACGAACTCAACACCGCGCTTTCTCAGGATAACGTCATCGGCGGCACCAAGCCAGATGTTGTCATCGTTGACATCCTCACCCTGAACGTAGAAATTGGGATTCTCCAGGTAGCGGATAGCTTCTACCATCTCTTCTGCAAACAGCGTTGACATCCCTGCGTCAAGGGCTGGAGCCAGGTAGGGCAGCGGATGTACTTCTTTGACCATTGGGGGCAGCATGGCCTGACATCGTTTCAGAATCGGCTCCATATCCCCCAGGTTCTCTACTTTTTCACCAAGCATACCGTAGATTATGGGTAAGAAGTAGGCTGTATTTGGGAAACCCACAGGTTCTTTGGCGCTCCACTTGTCCATGGCCTCCTGCCACTTCTTCTCGGCGTTGCCGACAATATTGTGAGCACCCCTGATAGCTGCCGAGGCAATTATCTTGGACATTCTATACCTCCCTTATCTCTCTCAACACAGGCATTTAGGTCAGCTCGCGCCTCATCTCCATGTCATAGAGTACGCGTTCCCTGGCCTTATCAATGCCCAGGGCTTTACGTTTCTTGTCGATGTGGTCAATCATCAGGTGGGCTGCCTTGATTGGGTCCTCTTCAAATCCCCACATCCCACCGTACATGTCTTCCATTTCCTTGAACAGGAAGTCGGTCACTTCTTTGCTTCCCAGAGTGGGCCAGTTAACGCCGAATACGGTATACACTCCCGAAGCGACGAAGTACTGTCCGATGGATATTGCCTTCTCGCTCATCCACTCCGGTGCTGCTCCGGCTACCGGCAGGTCACTGATATCATCACCTAAACCGCCGTCTTTGACCATAGCGGTGGCGGCTATCAGGATACGGCTGTTGTCCACGCAGGAACCCATGTGGAGTACAGGCGGGATACCAACCGTCTCACATACCTCTCTCAGGCCCTCACCGGCGAACTCGGCAGCTGCTTCCGGCACCAGGAGTCCTGCCTCGGCGCAGGCAATAGCGTTGCAGCCGGTGGTAACCACCAGCACATCGTTCTTTATCAGTTCCTTCACCATGGCAATGTGACCCTCATTGTGCTTGACGCGGGCGTTATTGCAGCCAACGACGCCGGCGAGACCCCTTATCCGGCCGTTAATGATGTTATCATTCAGTGGCCGGTAGGAGGCCCGGAACATGCCGCCCAGCAGGTAGTTGATGGTCTCGTGGCTGAATCCGGCAATCTGAGTAGTCTCATTGTCAGGAATGCCAACATTCCCCTTGCGATTGGGGAAGTTCTCAATAGCGGTTTTGACTATCTCCCGGGCCGATGTCAGGGCATCATGCTCGTCAAACTCGATGTGGATGGCTCCAGGTATCTTGGCCTTGGGTGAGGTGGTGATAATCTTGGTATGGTAGCACTCCGCTACCGTGGTTATGGACTGGAAGATGCACTGGACATCCACTACCATAGCATCCACGGCTCCGGTTACTATGGCCAGCTCCTGCTGCAGGAAGTTGCCGGCTATGCCTACTCCGTGGCGCATCAGTATCTCGTTGGCAGTACAGCACATACCGGCCAGATTAATGCCCTTGGCACCTTTCGATTTGGCCAACTCCACCATTTCCGGCTCCTGGGCAACAGCTACAATTATCTCGGAAAGCAGTGGCTCGTGGCCGTGAATAATAATGTTGACCTCGTCTTTTCTGAGTACGCCCAGGTTTGCCTTGCCTAGAATAGGGGCCGGGGTGCCAAAGAGTATGTCCTGGAGCTCGGTAGCAATCATGCTGCCACCCCAGCCATCGCCAATGGCTGCCCTGACACCCTGCTTGAGCAGGTTCCTGTAGTCCTGGTCAACCCCGATGTGGGTCCGGTGCATTATCTCGACGATTTCCCTGTCAATACCCCGGGGGGCGACGCCCTGGCTTCGCCATAGCTCCTGGCGTTTCAGTGGCGCTTTCCTCAGGGTTATCAGCTCACCCTCCTGCCGGCCGAACTCGGCCAGGGCTTTTTCACCGATATCAACGGCTATTTCACTATTGCTGCGGTCGCCAATATCGATACCCCAGTCCAGAGCTAGCTGCAGCAGTTTCTGCTCATCCTTTATCTCGTATCCGGGGGCTTCTCCCCTGGCGGTTGCCAGGAATAACTCGGCTGTTCCCCGGCCGTGGTCGGAGTGGGCCGATGCTCCTCCGGCTATCATCCGGATGAAATTGCGGGCCGCGATGGTCTCAGCGGTAGCCCCGCATATGCCTCTTCTTTTCAGTTTTTGTTCGGGTGTTTCCTCTTTGCCTTTGGGCAAAGGTACCCGGCAGGGTCCCATAGCACAGTTCTTGCAGCAACTACCGACAGAACCTATGGGACAGGGTTTCATGGCATCAGCTCTATCGAAAGCGGTATTGACTCCGTCGGCGGTTGCCTTCTTTATCAGCTCGATAGTAGCCTGATCGATGCTTTTATTCTCTGCCTCTGACATTGTGCAACTCCTCTCCTCTCCAATATTCCAGGTGGCTGTGAGCTACTTATGTAGCCGTTAATTCAGCTACCATTTCCCGGACCAGCTTGATTGCTTCCGGGTGTCTCATTACTAACAGGTCCCCACCTGCCAGAAGCAGGGTCATGGCGGACATCGCTTCCAGCAGGATACCGCGCTTCCTGGCGTCTCCCATGTTCATCTCGTTATCCGGGAGGTGGACTTCCTTGGACTTCCAGACCTCTTTGGACAGGTTGCAGACGATGGGGAACTGGAGCTTGTCGTCCTGCTGTGTCAGTCCGGCCATCCTCATTCTCTCCATCACCGAATAGGCGTATTCGATACCGTAACCAATACTGCTGACGGTGGGGTCGATGACAATCTGCTTATCAGGCACGCCAAGGTTACCCAGCAGGATATTGAGCTGCTTGGCCAGGTTAATGTCTATCGGGGTGGAGGCCACCACGGTGTGTTTATAGGCTATGGCGGCGGCGCCAATACGCTTGTGGTTCGCTTCCTGTACCGGCCCGATAATCAGGCTCTTGTCCTGGCAGGCCTCGGCCACTGCCCTGAGTACCTCGGTATCCTTGTCAACATTGGCTGTCCCCCAGACGAGGAGAGGAACATCAATGGCATCAGCCACCTTCTTCACCACTGCGGCGGCTTCCTCAGCCCCGCGGTCAAGTCCGTTGGGGTCGGTGCTTTCCAGCGAAAGGGCAATCATCTCTGCCCCGTAGTCATCGATGCACTTCTTCGCCCAGGCAACGGGGTCGTCGGTCACACCGGCGAAGGGTTCCAGCGCAGCCTCAGCCCACTCCTGTGGAGGACAGTCGAGCACCTCCATAGCTATCCTTGGCTGGCGTGGCATCTCACCTTCGAACAGGTAGAACGGGTAGACGGTCTCGCCGCCGACCACTACGGCCTTGTCCCCCTTGCCGAGCGATACTTCTTTTATCTTACCGGTGTAGGATGTTTTCGGAATATCAAAAGCCATCTCTGTTCCCCTCTCTAGGCCGGATTCTTTCTTTTTTCGCTGCCGAACCAGTCATCTGAGTACCAGTACCGCTCACCGGTCTCCAGGTACTTCAGCTTTTCTTCACGGCTGGACAGCTTTTGTCGCCATTTACCGACTTCTTCACCCTCGGGCTGGCCATCTTCATAAGTGGGACCCAGTACCTCTACTGCGTCTCTACCCGGGGCTTTCACTTTTTCGACCTGGTATTCCATATTCCTGTACCCTCCTTACTAGGCCAGACCGGCAGCCAGCTTTGCTGCTCTGACCGTATTCAGCATTAACATGGTTATCGTCATCGGGCCGACACCACCGGGTACCGGCGTTATGGCGCTGGCCTTTTCCTTGACGGAATCGAAGTCAACGTCTCCGCAGAGGATTCTCTTACCTTCAGCAGTCGTACCGATCTGGTTAACACCGACATCGATGACCACGACGCCTTCCTTGACCATGTCTGCGGTGATTGCCTTCGCTTTACCCGCGGCCACAATCAGTATATCGGCTCGCCTGGTGTGGAAAGCCATGTCTTTGGTCCGGGTGTGGCATATCGTGACTGTGGCGTTGGCGCCCTCTTTCTTCTGAAGGAGCATGTTTGCGATTGGCTTGCCGACGATATTGCTTCTACCGACAACGACTACCTCGGCCCCTTCGGTCTGCACGCCGGACCTGATGAGAAGCTGCTGGATACCGTGTGGCGTACAGGGCAGGTAGTCCGGTTCCCCAATCATCAGCTTACCGATGTTAACCGGGTGGAATCCATCAACGTCCTTCTTGGGGTCGATTGCGATAAGCACCTCGTTCTCGTTGATGTGCTTCGGCAGAGGGAGCTGTACCAGGATCCCGTTGATTTTGGGGTCTTTGTTGAGCCGGTCAACCAGGGTCATCAGGTCCTCTTGACTGGTGTCCTCGGGAAGGTCATATCTCTCCGAATAGACGCCCAGGTTCCCGGCCGTCTTTTCCTTCTGCCCGACATAGACCTGTGATGCCGGGTCTGCACCCACCAGAACAGTGACCAGTCCCGGTACCACATTGTGTTTCTCTTTGAGTTGGGCTATCTCTTCTTTCAACTCGGCGCGAATCTGCTTGGCGACATCGGCGCCTCTGATTATCTGTGCTGTCATTGCCCCCTCCATCATTATAGGATTTATAGCATACGCAATACCAGTTCCCCGGTCTTTTTCCGGGTTCCCGGCACGTATTCTAACTGGCTTGAGTGTATCCTGTACCTCCTGCTAACGGGTAGATATTTTCGTCTGGTCAAGGACCTGTTCCATGAGGTCTCTGACCACCTGCACCGCTGGCGAAGTATCCGGTAGTTCGAGCAGTGGTCTGAGCTCCAGGTCGTAGCGGTAAACCTCTTCGTCTTTCGGGATTATCGCAGCAAGTTCTATTCCCTGGCGCTCCAGTTCCTCCTTCACCAGTGGGTCGAGCTCGTCGGGAGCGGCGCTGATTACGGGCAGCAGTTTCTTTACTGTCAGCTTGAGGCTGGACACCAGCTCTATTATCCGGGCAATAGTCCGGACACCCTTCACGGAGTGGTTCGATACCAGGAATAGAACATCAACGTCCTGAGTGGTCCTGCGGCTCAGGTGCTCCATCCCGGCCTCATTGTCCATGACCATGTAAGCGTAGTTGTCTGCCAGGGTATCGGCGAACTTCTTAAGGATGACATTAGGGTAGCAGTAGCATTCCGGACCCTCGCCCCGGCCCATGGTCAGGAGGTCAATCCGGGGACTCTCCACCAGTATCTCGTTCAGCTTGAAATCCAGGTAAAGTTCTTTCGTCATCCCCGGAGGGATGTTTATCTTGTCCCCCTGAAACTCGTCCAGCATTTTACCGACAGTCTGCCTGACGGTTAATCCCAGGCTTTCTCCGAGATTGGCATTGGCGTCGGCATCCACGGCCAGGATAGGTCCTGTGCCGCTATTCTTCAGGTAGCGGATAACGAGACTTGCCAGCGAAGTTTTACCACTGCCACCCTTCCCTGCCACCGCGATATTAAAGCTCAAATGGTTCTCCTACACTATGCTTATCAGGTATTGACTAGAACAGACCGGACACCTTTCCGGTATTCACATCGACATCTACCTTCCGGAAGGCGGGGCTGGATGAAGTACCCGGCATCAGGCTGATGGTGCCGGCGCACGGGCAGAGGAACTTGGCCCCGGAGTAAATGAGAATATCGCGGATGGGCAGCGTCCACCCCTTTGGCACACCCTTCAGAGTCGGGTCATGGGTCAGGCTGAGGTGGGTCTTAACCATCATCGTGGCATAGTCATCGTACTGCGAGTCCCCCTCCATCTTCTTGGCCTTTTCCTCGGCATCCGCAGTCCAGGAAACGCCGTCGGCGCCATAGACGACCTTGGCAATTTTCTCGACGCGGTCCCGCAGCTTCATATCGATCGGGTAGAGGAAGTCGAAATTGGTTTCTTCCTTGCAAGCGTCAATAACGGCATCGGCAAATTCCAGGGCACCATCACCACCGTCCGCCCAGTGGCTGGAGACAGCGCAGCGTGCTCCGGCGGCCTCGGCGGCCTTCCTGACCGCAGCGATCTCGTCCTTGGTGTCGGTGTAGAACGAGTTGATGCAGACCACCGGGTTTATGCCCGATGTCCTGATGGTATTGATGTGATGCAGCATATTGGGTATGCCCTTTTCAACAAGTTCCACGTTTTCTTTCGTATACTCTTCGGGCAGGGCGAGACCGGCAACCACTCTGGGTCCACCGCCATGCATTTTCAGAGCGCGGATAGTGGTGGTAAGTACCGAGACATTGGGTTTGAGACCGCTGTAGCGGCTCTTGACGTTCCAGAACTTCTCAAAACCGATATCGGCGGCAAAACCGCTCTCGGTGACGTGGTAGTCGAACAGCTTCAGCCCGACACGGTCACCAATGATGGATGACTGGCCCACGGCGATGTTGGCGAACGGACCGGCGTGGACCATCAGTGGCTGATATTCGACAGTGGAGCACAGGGTGGGGTTGATGGTGTTCCGCATCCAGGCCGTCATTGCACCACCGACTCCCAGGTCCTTGGTAGTGACCGGCTTGCCTCGCCTGTCGAAGGCGACGGTGATATTGTCCAGTCTCTCGCGTAGGTCAGCGAGGTCACGCACGATGGAAAGGATGGCCATGAGTTCCGAGCCCACGGCGATACCGAACTTGGACTGCATGGTGAAGCCGTCCATTCGGCCGCCAATACCGATGATAATGTTGCGCAGACTCTGGGCACAGAAGTCCATTATCCAGCCCATCTCCACACGGGTGGGGTCTACACTCAGGCGGGGCATCCCGGTGAGTTTTTCGAGTTGGGTATCGCTATAGTTTCTCTCGTGCTGCATTCTGGCGGTCAGCGCTACCATCGCCAGATTGTGAGCGTTCATGATGTCATTGATGTCGCCGGTGAGTCCCATGGAGAACTCGGTCATCGGGATAAGCAGGGAATTGCCACCGCCGGCAGCAGTACCCTTGACGTTCATCGTCGGGCCACCGGAAGGCTGACGGAGACACCCGCCGACATTCACGCCTCGTTTGCCCAGGCCCTCCATCAGGCCGACTGAAGTGGTGCTCTTGCCTTCTCCGAGCGGTGTGGGGGTGATGGCGGTTACCTCGATGTACTTGCCATCAGGCTTGTCCTTGAGACGGTCGATAATCTTGAGGAAGTCGAGCTTGGCTATCCTTCCGTAGGCGAGGAGCTCCTCCTTTTCCAGGCCAAGCTTGTCGCGCCACTCATCAGGGGTGGGCATGTTCTGTTCGGCCGCTTCGGCTATTTGCCAGTCCTCCATTTTTACCGCGTCGTAAGCCATTGAAACCTCCCTATTATATATGTCTATTTCCTTAAAGAACTCCGGTCCTGAACTCTCGTTTTTTCTCGCAACCCTTTTACTGCCTGGCAGTACCTGATACTTGAGCACCAGATATCAAAGCCTGATAAATCTCACCTATACGGGCGGAAATCTGCGGGCTTGATTCGTGAATGGGACGGTTAGCCAGGTCTGCGTCTACCAATGCCTGGTCATAAGGAATAAAACCGAGAAACGCCATATCGGGTAAACTGGAAGTGATAAACTCCCTGTCCGACTGATTGTGGATTTTATTACCGACTACGGCGATATTATTCACCCCGATGTCCTCGGCCAGCCCACGTATGCGGCGAGCTGTTTCAATGCTTCGCCTGCCCAGTTCAACCACGATAATCAGCCTGTCGACCGCTCTTGCGGTTCCCCGGGAGAGGTGCTCTATCCCGGCTTCCATGTCAACGATAACCACCTCGTCTCTCTGTAGCAGCAGGTGGCTGAGCAGGGCTTGCAGCAGAACGCCCTCGGCGCAGTAGCAGCCGGTACCTCCCCGCTTTATCCGCCCCATCACCATCAGTCTTATCCCGTCATGCTCGACGGCATAGGTCTCGGGAATATCATCAACCCTGGGATTCAGCTTAAAGAAGAAGCCTGACTGGCCGGGTCGTGCTCCGGTCCTTTCTTCAATAAGGTCCTCGAGCTTGGAGACAGGCGTTATCTCCTCTGGTTGTGGAAAGCCAAGGTTCGCGGCCAGATTAGCATCAGGGTCGGCATCTATCGCCAACACCGAGTAGCCAGCCGCAGTAAATGCTCTGGAAAGCAGGGAAGCTAGCAATGTCTTCCCCACTCCCCCTTTGCCACTGATAGCAATCTTCATCTATATCGTATACTAGCACAACAAAGCTGAGTCCTTCACAGGGGAAGCACTCAGCCCTGACGAAGCCTCATATCAGCTAGCTTCCACATTTAGTATAGCCCACGCGATAGACCAAGTCAAACTCCACGGGAACCCGGCTACGCTGGTACGTACCCTGCAGGCTACCGGAAAACGTACCTGGAGCAACCGGGTGCTTATTGTCTTTATATAAGGTACCGGGTTCACCAATATCAGGCCGAATAGATTGTAATATCTTTGAACGAGGATGTCAATCCACTGTACTGGCATTGTAGTGTACGGAATGTATCTGAACTAGCTCATCCACCGGATGGCTTAACGGTTGGCAGGCGTTCCATGTTGAGGTTCGAGCTCTCGTTCAGGCAGATAGGTGACACAACAGAGTAAGGTGTTGTGGTCACTACCCAACGGCCTATTCCTGCAGAAAAAGGGAAGATTTCTTCTTTTATGGCAGCCAGCATTGACTGTATTGGAGTGTCACAATGTCCTGAATACCGACATTTCTATGAAAAGGGTCTTGACAAATGGAGAAAAGTGTGGCAAAATGGCGTGAATTGGTGAATTGTGGGAAGAATCGTAGATACTGACCAGGACAACAGGCGGTATGAACAGAAGTTCTGTTGCCACTGATTGAACCATAGAGGTACCTTGATGTTTCTTGGTGAGTTCGAATACAGGATTGACGAAAAGGGCAGGGTGCCCATTCCACCCAGGTTCCGTAAGGACCTGGTAGAGGGAGTGGTACTGAAGCCCGGGCTCGACACGTGTATTGCTGGTTACGGACTGGCAGAGTGGGCGAAAGAGGCGGAGAGAATCGCCTCTGCTACCATGTCCGCCAGCAAGCGGAGAAGACTGGGCCGGGCTATGTTCGCCACTGCCTACAACCTTACTCTGGATGGACAGGGCAGGATATCCCTGCCACCTGCCCTGCGGCAGTATGCTCAGGTCGGTGATGAACTCATTGTTATCGGAGTCAATACGCACTTCGAACTCTGGAACAAGGAGCTATGGGAGGCAGAGAGGACTCTCAGCCTGGAGCAATCCTGGCAGATAATGGAGGGTCTGGAGGAACATTGAGGAGTCTGCAAGTAATGGCATCGACTCATCTGCCGGTACTGGTGAAGGAAGCTATCCAGGGGTTGGCAGTCCGGCCCGGAGGGCGCTATGTAGACTGCACCATTGGTGGTGGCGGACACGCCGTCGCGATTCTGGAACACAGCTCGCCCGGTGGACAGCTCCTCGGTCTCGATGCTGACCCTGAGGCAGTGAGTATCGCCCGGGGCAGGCTGGAGACCTATCGTGATGCCGTACTGATTGCCAACGAGAACTTCGTCAGACTCCGCTCCGTCTGTGACGAGTATGATTTCTATCCGGTACACGGAATACTTTTTGACCTTGGACTGTCTTCCTTACAGCTGGCCAGTAATGCCCGAGGGTTCAGCTTTCAGCGTGAATCGGCGCTGGATATGCGTTTGAGCCCTGAGCAGGAGACTACAGCGGAGGATATTGTCAACACACTCACGGAGGACGAGCTTGCCAACCTGCTTTGGACATACGGTGAGGAAGCTCGCAGTCACCGGATAGCGCGCCGTATCGTGGAGGAGCGGCCTGTACGGACAACTTTTCAGCTTGCCAGAATAGTCGAGCTTGCCGTCGGCGGTCGGAGGGGCAGAATCCACCCGGCAACGAAGACATTCCAGGCACTGCGTATTGCAGTCAACCGGGAACTGCAGAACCTGGAGAGCGTGCTGGAGCAGGCCGTTGGCCTTCTGGGATTCGAGGGCAGGCTGGCTGTCATCAGCTACCATTCACTGGAGGACCGCATCGTTAAGCGGTTCATGCAGAGGGAATCGCGGGACTGTATCTGCCCGCCGGGTATACCGAGGTGTGTTTGCGGACACACCGCCAGTATAAGGATGGTCAACAGGAAGGTGATTAGACCTTCTCCAGATGAGGTCCAGCTGAATCCGCGCAGTCGCAGCGCCAGGTTGAGGGTTGCCGAGCGCCTGGCTGCACGGGAGGAGAATCAGTGGACCGACTCGGAGAATATTGGAGGAATACCAGGCTTTCCTGATAACTGACACGAGATAATCGTGACCCATGCCAAAAAAGGGGGCGTTTAAGATGTAAGAGAATACCACCTGCCAGGAACAAAATCCACTTAACAATAAGGAGGGGTGAATGAGTAAGTGGAATACTATATCCGCTATCGATGTTGGTACCACCAAGGTCTGCACCATAGTTGCTGAGACCAACGAAAATGGTCTTATGCGCGTGGCTGGTGTGGGACTTGCTCCGTCCGCAGGATTACACAAGGGACTGGTGGTCAATATCAGTGATGCCAAGGACTCAATCCGTGAATCCGTGAGAAAGGCCGAGCAGGCCAGCGGCTATCAGATTGAGTCAGCCTACGTTGGAGTTACCGGACGGCACATTAGTGCCCGCAACAACCGGGGTGTAGTCGCCATCACTCGTAATGATAGGCTGGTCCGCTCCGATGACCTCAAACGGGTCCTGCAGACTGCCCAGACTGTAAAAGTCCCCAGTGACGAAAGACTGCTCCATCTTATCCCGCGTAACTATACCGTTGATGGGCAGGAGGGGGTCAAAAACCCGGTAGGCATGCACGGGTTCCGACTGGACGTAGAGACACACGTTATCACTGCTGCCGTGTCCTCCGTCCAGAACCTGGTCAAGTGCATCCGTGGCGTAGGGGTTGATATCGAAGACCTCGTGTTCGAGCCCCTGGCCAGCAGCGAGGCAGTGTTGAGCGAGGATGAGAAACAAGTCGGAGTCGTCATGGCTGACATTGGCGGCGGCACCACAGATATTTCCGTCTTCAAGGACGGCAGCATCTGGCACAGCGCCATACTGCCTGTGGCCGGCTACCAGTTTACCAGGGATATCGCTATCGGTCTTGGCCTGCCCTTCGAGGTGGCCGAAGAAATGAAACGGAAGTACGGCACCGTGATGCCGGTGCACGAAGACAAGCCACAGACCGATGCCATAGCCCAGAATGGTCACAACATTTCCTACCAGAGCCTGTGTGACATAATCCGCGCCAGAGTAGATGAGCTCATCAGGCTTATCGCGCTCGAACTGCCGCGTGCCGAGTTCGAGACACTGGTACCTGCCGGTCTTGTGCTCACCGGTGGCAGCTCGAACCTTGCCGGTATAGATGTCCTGGGTCGAGAGATACTCGGAGTCCCGGTGCGGGTAGGCGGGCCGGTCGGCATATATGGCATCTCAGATGTCCTGCACAACCCGGCCTATGCCACCAGTGTTGGTCTACTGCTCTGGGGAATGAAACCCAGGAGTGTGACGAACTGGAGGTCACGCAGCGTTGCAGGAAGCTTCCGGAACCTGGTCTTTCGCATAAGGGGCCTGTTCCACTAGAGGATTCTCATAAGAACAGAGTAACAAAGGAAATAGGAGGAGAATATGGCGAGAACTACCTTTGCCCCCAATCCTGTCAAGATTAAGGTCATCGGTCTCGGTGGCGGTGGTTGCAACGCAGTAACCCGCATGGTAAGGCAGGATATTAAGGGCGTAGAATTTATTGCCATGAATACCGATGCTCAGGCCTTGGCTATCACTGAAGCCCCGCTCCGTGTCCAGCTTGGCGATAAGCTGGTACGAGGGTTGGGTGTGGGTGGTGACCATATGCAGGGGCAGAAAGCGGCTGAGGAAAGCAAAGACGAAATCAGGGAGTACATCTCCGGGGCGGACATGGTGTTTATCACCGCCGGCATGGGTGGTGGCACCGGTACGGGGGCTGCTTCTGTAATAGCCGAGGTTGCTAAGCAGAGTGGAGCACTGACGATTGCCGTGGTCACACGCCCGTTCACCTTCGAGGGTGCACATCGTGCCCAAGTGGCCAACGACGGCATTGCCCGACTTCTGGACAAGGTGGTTGATACCCTGATAATTATTCCCAATGACCGCTTACTGGAGCTTTGCGACCATAAGACGGGCGTAGATGAGGCCTTCAGGATGGCGGACGATGTACTCAGCCACGGTGTTCAGGCAATCGCCCAGGTAATCACCGTACCCGGGATGATAAACCTGGACTTTGCCGACGTTAAGGCGGTGATGAAAGACGCCGGGCCTGCCTGGATGTCTATCGGTAAGGGGACAGGACAGCACCGTGCGGCTGATGCCGCCAAAGAAGCCCTGGAAAGCCCCTTGCTGGACGTCTCCGTGGGTGGTTCCAGAGGTGTGCTGTTCAACGTGGTGGGCAGCGACGACCTAACCCTCTTCGAGGTTAACGAGGCCGCCGAGATAATCAAGGCGGCAGTGGACCCCGAGGCCAACATCATCTTCGGCGTGGTCCACGACCCCACAATGGACAAGGAGATAAAGATAACGCTCATCGCCACCGGCTTCACCAACAAGATAGATTTGCCGGGAGACAATAAGGACGATGAGATCACCGAGTTCCTGAAGGAATGTAAGAGCGAAGACCAGCTCGATATTCCTGCCTTCCTGCGTCGCCCTCTCTACAACCAGCGGCGCGCTCCTGCGCAGTCGACTACTACGCCTCACCCGACCACACATCCCCTCTTCCGCTAGGTTCGAGTAACGGCGCGTGGGGTGACTGCTACCCCATGAAACTCAGCAGGGCTGCAGGGTGTTTCTCAGGCCTTGCAGCCCTGCTGTTGCCGGGTCAGAACTCCGGCACTTCCCATTCCCGTGTTGGCCCGGACGGGGCCGCCTTCTTGCCTTATCACCATATTTCCGCACGCGTGGCCGCTTTTCTGCCGGTCGATAGCAATTGCCCACCAATCGTGATGAAAAGTGCTTGACAAGTACTATATGTTGTGGTTTAATGGTTGTCCTGCCCCATATATAGGTGATAGGATACTACGGGAGTTGGAGTCTGATGAACTGTCCCTATTGCGGTTATCATGATTCGCGGGTGATGGATTCGCGCGAGGTAAATGAAGGAATACGTCGGCGTCGTCAGTGCCTCGGTTGCGGAGCGCGTTTCACCACCTATGAGCGTATTCAGCCGGTAAGCCTGTTTGTTATCAAGAAGGATAACCGGCGCGAGGTATTTAATCGGGAGAAGATGTTGAGTGGTATGCGTAAAGCCTGCGAGAAACGACCACTGCCGACCGATGTGGTGGACAGACTGGCGGATGAAATTGAGGCCGAACTGTACAATTCAGGAAGGGCGGAGATACCCGGTACGATGATTGGTGATGCGGTAATGAGGCGGTTGAAGGGTCTGGACCATATTGCCTACATCCGTTTCGCCAGTGTCTACCGTGAGTTTGCCGATATCACTGCTCTGAAGCAGGAAATTGACACTCTGATGGGTGATGAGGTCGAGGTAACGCCACCGAGTACCCAGTTGCCGCTGATGCCTGATGAGGGAGCGGGGGTGGGAGCGAGAGGACCTCAGGGGAGTGAGAAATGAACGCACCGGAGCGCTCGCAGGATAGGCAGGTGAACCAACTCAGCCGTACCCAGATTGCGCGGGCGACGTTCCAGGCGGCGGAGAGCATGGGTATTTCGGACAGGAACCATATAGAGCGGCTCACCAGGCGGGTTATCGAGCGGCTGGAAGAGAAACGGACTACCCTTACTCAGGGTAATATGGGGCCAGTCCGGCCTCTGCCCGGGATGGAAGACCTGATGCCGAAGTCCTACCGCCAGCAGAAACACCTGACCAGCGAATCGGAGATACTGGAGATGGTCAAGGAGTTCCTGGATGCCGAAGAACCGACACAAATTCAGGAGGTAATACCAAAGATGAAGGTTGTCAGGGATTTGAGCACCGATAGAGTAGCTGTCTCCGGATTGCACCTTACGGAGAATGCACAGCGTGTGCTTGAAAAGCGGTACTTGCGGAAGGACGGAGAAGGGCAGGTTGTCGAGCAACCGGAAGAGCTGTTCCACCGGGTAGCGCGAGCTATTGCTGCGGCAGAAGCTACCTATGGCTCCCAAAAAGATGCCGATACCTGGGAAGCAGAGTTTTACCAGGTTATGACCAGCCTGGAATTCCTGCCCAATTCCCCCACCCTGATGAATGCCGGCCGTGAGCTCGGGCAGCTATCCGCCTGCTTCGTCCTGCCGGTCGAGGACTCCATGGAGTCGGTCTTCAATGCCGTGAAGAATACGGCCTTGATACACAAGAGTGGCGGCGGGACCGGGTTCTCATTCTCTAAGCTGCGACCGGAAGGCGACCATGTAGGTTCCACCGGTGGTGTGGCCAGTGGCCCTGTTTCCTTCATGCGTGCATTTGATACCGCTACCGACGTAATCAAGCAGGGAGGGATGAGACGCGGTGCCAATATGGCCATCCTGAGAGTTGACCATCCTGACATCATGAAGTTTATCACGGCCAAGGATGACCCTACTGCCTTCACCAACTTCAATCTGTCCGTAACTGTCACCAATGAGTTCATGGAAGCGGTCAGGACCGGAGGGGACTACAACCTGGTGAACCCGCGTACCGGGCTGGTGGTGAAGACCCTGAACGCGAAAGAAATGTTTGACATAATCGTGGCAAATGCCTGGAAGACGGGTGACCCCGGGATTGTCTTCATCGACCGGATAAACGAGCATAACCCCACCCCGCATCTGGGTAGTATCGAGAGTACGAACCCCTGCGGCGAGCAACCCCTGCTGCCTTATGAATCCTGTAACCTGGGTTCAATAAACCTGGCCAGAATGCTCCATGATGTCGATGGCAAGACCGAGATTGACTATCCCAAGCTGGCAGAAACGGTAAAGGTTGCCGTCAGATTTCTTGATGATGTCATTGAGGTCAACCAGTACCCGATACCGGATATTGCCGAGATGACCAGGCAGACCCGCAAGATAGGTCTGGGTGTGATGGGCTTTGCCGACATGCTGCTCCAGCTTGGCCTTCCCTACAATTCGGAGGAAGCGATGCAGGTGGCGCGGGATGTCATGGAGTATATACAGATCGAAGCCACGGCAGAATCGAAGCAGTTGGCTACCGAGAGGGGAGTCTTCCCGGCCTTCAAGGACAGTGTCTACGATAAGCCCGACGGCATCAAGGTGAGAAATGCCACTAGAACTACCATCGCGCCCACCGGCACCCTGTCTATAATCGCCGGTTGCTCCAGTGGTATCGAGCCACTCTTTGCCCTGAGCTACGTACGAAATATCCTCGATGGTGCCCGGATGGTGGAGGTAAATCCCTATTTTGAGGAGGTGGCCAGGAAGGAGGGCTTCTATTCTGACGAGCTCATGGAAAAGCTGGCTAACGGCATCAGTCTACATGATATTGAGGGTATCCCCGACCATGTGAAGCGATTGTTTGTCACTGCCCACGAGATTAGTCCGGAGTGGCATGTACGGATGCAGGCTGCTTTTCAGAAAAACACCCACAATGCGGTATCCAAAACGGTCAACTTTCCACGCCAGGCGACCAGAGAGGATATCGCCAACGTTTATAATATGGCCTACGAGCAAGGGCTGAAAGGAATAACCACTTACCGTGACGGTAGCCGTGAGAATCAGCCGATGAGTACCGGTGCCGCCGCGGAGGAAGCGGGGGAGACCATGATTGCCCCCCGGAAGCGGGCCAAGATGACGACCGGGATCACGGAGCGGGTACGTACCGGATGCGGGTCCCTGTATGTTACGGTAAATTCTGATGAGTACGGGATTTGCGAGGTCTTCTCGACTTTGGGGAAGTCCGGCGGGTGTGCCTCGGCACAGCTGGAAGCCACCTGCCGCCTCATTTCACTGGCGCTGCGGGCAGGCATGGACGCAGAGTCAATCATCAGGCAGCTACGCGGTATCCGCTGCCCGTCGATTGCCTGGGAAGAGGGCAAATCGGTGCTCTCCTGCGCCGACGCCATTGCCGGAGTCCTGGAAAAGCACGTATTCGGCGAGAAGACAGATGACAACGGTGGTGAGAGTTTGCAGGACTACGGACTGGTCCGGAACATCGCCGGGCAGTGTCCGGACTGCGGCGGCCTGCTGGCCTACGAGGAAGGCTGCTTCAAGTGCCACGGCTGCGGGTATACCAAGTGCTGAGGCGATGCTGACAGGTGTGTGCAGCATTGTAGGAGGTAAGGGATGCCGAACGGATTATTGAGGATTGCCGTAATCAGACTTACACAGCAAGGTAAGACGATATACATCGGCAAGATGGCTGCTGGAGAAATCCTGGCTAGGGGCGTAACTACTGAATGGGACCCAGACAAAGGCTGGGATCTGAGCCAACAGGGGTATCAGAGAGCGCCAAATGAGAAGCACTATAGGAGGATATAG
>DATKWT010000092.1 GCA_035529395.1 Dehalococcoidales bacterium
CGTCACAATGAATATCGTTGGTATGATGAGAAGTATGCGCCTGACTAGGTAACCACGCATGGTATTCTCCTACCGGTTCGCGCTATCTTGCTTATGCCCGGCGTCATAGTCTGCTTCTACCCGTATTGACCTGAGTATCAATCTGGTGTGTATTCCGGCATACTCTTCCAGGGTGACGTACTGTTTCAGGAACCACCGCCTCATTCCCCAGTCGTGGATTTTCATGAGGATGTCGTGGGCTACCAGCAGAGGTGACTCCATCTGGAATTCTCCCGCCTCGATGCCGTCAATCAGCCGCTTTTCAAAGAAGTGCACCATAGCAACCTGGTCTTCCAGCAACGTGTGTCTGTCTTCACTAGAGAAATGGCTGATTTCCCGGTTAAAGAAGAGGTTGTAGTCCCGGCTACTCTCTGCCCACATGAAGCAGGTGTTTATACATGCTTCAAGGGCTTCAGTCGGGCTGACAGCATCAAGTTCATGAAAAAAGCCTTCGAGTCGTTCAATCCCACGTGCCCTTGCCGTGCATATCAGGTGGAGAATGTTATCTTTCGAGCCGATGTAACGATAGATGGACCCCTCGGATATGGCACATGCTCTGGCCAATTCCCGCATGGTCGTTCCGTGGTAGCCCTTTTTCAGGAACACATTGATAGCACATGCGACAATATGCTGCCGGCGTTCCGCTACCAGAGCTTCATTATCACTGTACGTACGGATGTCCGTTCCCAACTGAGTATCCTTCATTCCACTCTGGCCTGGCAGACTACCGGATGTGGTGTGAGTGAGTATTCATTTGGGCATGTTGCCGTATTATAATGACAGGGCTATTTATTGTCAATAGGTCGGGGCGGTACTGCTCGGTAGGTGTTGATACCATTTTGAAGCAGACAGAAGAGGGAGGCACTTGAGACTATGAACATGAAGATATGGCACATGAGGTTACTCGTAACCATCCTCACATGTGTCTGCATTGCTGCCATAAGCCTCGGGTCGAGAACGGGGCTTGAGGTCTGGAAGTACATAGCGGGGCTGGCTCTCGTAGGTGTTGTAGCAATTGCGCCCTGGAAAGTGGTTACTGGTTCACCTTTTGAACAGAAGATACAGGCCGGCCCCGACCCCGAGGCAAGAGAGGACAACACCCATGACTCCGATATCAATCTTCAGTATGTACGACAGAAACAGGATAACCAACCCTGCGATGACCAGGAAGAAACCATACTGTACCTTGTTCCTGCGTTTTCTCTTGCGTGCCATGTCTCGTCCTTATTGTGGCGACGTATGTGGTTTGGGAGGATTGTATCAACTTTCAAGAAGGGTATCAACAAAAACCGAGGAGAACCGTCGGGGCACCCGGTTGCAGGCTGGTAAGTGTGTGGGATGAGTAGCTTAGGAGTATAGGGGAATGAAGAGATTAAACAACATACTATTTCCCTATATACGAATATGCCTATTACCATTATTGTAAAATCTGTTGGAAAACCTTTGCTAGCGAACAAACCGCAAAGGAAAATGAGCATTCATTTTTAGAAGCCTTTGCCGATTACTATGGAGCAAGACCAGTTGCTAATGGTCAGTCAGCATGGCCACGCCCTGAACAAAAAGCCAGAAGGTGCAACCCGAGAATGGTTCCTTCTTGCCTTCACCGCCTCACGCCTAGCCGCCAGGCGTGATATTGGGCGGACCGTTTTCGCAGCTTCCCCGGGGAACCTACCACGCTTGACATCCTCAGTCACCAGTCATAGACTGTCAGCGCTGATTCAGCACAGGGGCGTCCAATGTGATATGCCCGAAGTGCCAGACTGAGAACGAAGGGTGCACGGCTCGGCGTCGAGTGTGTTGCAACCAGCGAGTCCTGACCCGTGGGCTCGCATCCAGCCTGGGCACGGGTGTGAGCAAGGAAGGTGACCCCAGGGAGGTCCTAATGAAGGTATCGAACGCCGTCACGCCATCGCCAGAGCAGATTCAAGCATTCCTCGCCAGCGACCTAAGCGGCCCGGTCTGCATGGTGAATCTCCTCGAGTTCAAGCCGATGGCGGAATACGAAGATGGGCGGGAGTCCAACCTACCCGGCAGGGAGGCTTACAGTCTGTACGGTGCGCAGATGCGCGAGTTCTGTGAGTCCAAGGGGTGCCGGTTCCTGTTTGCCGGCGCGGTGAGGCAGATGATTATCGGCTCCGTGGAAGAAGAATGGGACGCCGTCGCCATCGTCGAGTATCCGTCCAAAGAGGCCTTCGTGGAGATAGCCCTGTCGCCGGAGGTTCAGGAGATCAGCATACACCGATCGGCGGGACTGGCCGGACAATTACTGATCGCCACGACTGATGGTCGCATCAGCTAGGAGACGGCAACCGAGGATTCTCTACGACCACTGACGAAGACTCCGACGGTGATGGCGGGACGGTGACGGACGGATTCGGCCAGTTGATTGGGCGGAGCGCAGAGGCCTGGATATACGTCTCAGGCGAAGACCAGGTGCTGAAGCTGTTCCTCCCATCAATGCCGCAAGAACCGGTCGACTTGCAGGTACGCGGCCAGGGTCGCCCTGCGGCGCATCGAACGGCTGCCTGAGGCGATAGCTGACCTTCCGCCCGCCCACCAGAAGGGAGAAGCCGCCTGGTACAGGGCCACGTCCTGAAGCTGCGAGCCGGATTCGTTATTCCCTATCTTCTCGGTGTAATTGGCCGGACCCCGTTCCTGGACTCTCCGGGTATTACTCAAAGGGCTGCTGTATGAGCCGGTTGGTGACGGTTGAGCCCTGCTTCTCCATGATGGACTCGTCCACCTCGGTGGTGATCCTGTCCACGGACCTGACCCACCAGAGGTACCTGCCCTTCTGATCCCTGTATACATTATCGTCACGCGGCTTCATGCCACCAGGTGTTCCCGCTGATCTATAGGTCTTGTTTTCTATGGTTACTCCCCCGCAGGTGCGGCTACTGCTCAGCCATCTCGGCATTGTGCCTAGCCTCGCGGTCTTTTTTCTCGTCTTCGGCGGATGTGTATGGCTGATGTGTTACTTCGATACGCGATATCGTTCCCTCGAAGGGGAACGGAGCTTCGTAATCATCGGTCACGGGCGAAAGACTGTCCCGGCCGATACTCATCCCCGCAGAGTGAGTGCGGATTGTTGAAGGTACTTGAATAGCGCCGCATTCCTCACCATTTATGAGCAGGGTGATGGTCCCCTGGTTATCAGCCCAGGTGAATGCAGCGCCGAGTGTGCTCTTACCCACAGGCACCAGCTTGTCAGAACGAACTACGAAGTGTTTGGCCAGGGCGTTACTGTCGAATACGAGCCGTCCATCTTTGATATACCACGAAAAACCTGTGTTCTGGGTGCCGTGAGCTACGATTACCCCGTCTTGGTTCTTGTCAGCCCTTTCCACCTCGGCGGTCATGGTCCAGGAGCGAGCGCCGAAGGCGGGCGCGGCAGCCATGGGCACGCGGGTGATGGGCGGGTAGTACACATAATGGCCGTGCTGATGGGGTGTCCCAGGCCGA
>DATKWT010000093.1 GCA_035529395.1 Dehalococcoidales bacterium
GACCTTCCCCATCTGCGGGGCACTGGGTTATATCTTCGCCAGGCTGCTGCAGCCGCTATTTGGCTAGGAAAGTTCTATCTGCCGCGGGTTTATACGGCATTTCTCGGCAGTGATAATGGCCTCTATTCTGGATACGGCGGCATCAATCTCGCCTTCACGGTTCACCACTACATAGTCGAACAGGTGCAACTGTTTCATCTCTTCTTCGGCGGTCCTGAGACGCACCGCCAGCTGGTCGGTTGACTCTGTAAGCCGCTGCCCTAACCGGTTACTGAGCTCCTCAATCGATGGCGCGGTAAGAAAGATAAACACAGCCCGGGGAGCAATTCGCCTGATTGTCGCCGCACCCTGTACGTCTATCTTAATAATTACGTCTTCTCCCCGGTCCAGGGCTTCCTTAACCGCCGCCCGGGGAACCCCGTACCAGTTGCCGTAGACATTGGCGGATTCCAGCATCGCATTGCCATCCAGCATTTCCCGGAACTTTGCTTCGGAAACGAAGTGGTAATCGACCCCGCCTTTCTCGTTGGGGCGTTGTGTACGCGTTGTCAGGGTAGTGATATAGCCGAGGGGATAGCCTGACTCCCTCAGCCTGGTCAGTACCGCATCTTTACCCACCCCGGAAGGACCGGAGAGCACTATCAGGAGGGGGCTCAGCGGTCGGCCAGCAGTAGACTCGCTCCTGTCAGACTCTCCATTCATATCTTAACCCTCGTCTTCGTCTGTGGCCTCCTCGGCCTGCGAAGCCTTGGGCTGGCTTGCCATTATCCTGCCTGCAATCGTCTCCGGTGCAAGGGCCGCCAGGATAATATGCCCGCTGTCTGCGATGAGAACGGCCTTGGTTCTTCTACCGTTAGTCATGTCAATCAGCGTCCCCTTGCTCCGCCCCTCCTGTATCATCCGCTTGGTGGGCGCCGAGTTTGGCGAAGCTATAGCAACAACACGGTTCATCACCAGTATGTTGTTGAACCCAATATGGACGAGTTCAATGCTCATTACTATCACCTCAGAAGGCTTTGGTTTTCCCTTAATCCAATAACGGTGCCGACCCACAAGGTGGTGAGCCGCACACGTAATCTACTATATCAAAGAAACGCCTGGCGCTGGTAATATTATTGGAACGCGGGCAGAGTCCTCCACATATTAAACCTTTTAGTATTATCTAGGCAATAGCAAAAAGGCTTGAACATCAGAAATTTTCATGTTAAACTACTGCTGACCTGAAAAATTCCAAGGAGGTTTGCTGAAGTCAAGTATGCGTGAACGATTGCAGCCAATCCTCGAACCATACCGGGGACACCGCGAGTCCTTAATCCCCGTCCTACAGAAGACACAGGCAGAACTGGGCTATCTCCCTGAAGAAGCTATTTCAGAGATAGCCCGATTCTTGGGCATGTCCATCAGCGAGATATACGGGGTTGCCAGTTTCTACTCCCAGTTCCGTTTCGAACGACAGGGTGAGCACGCCGTGCGGGTGTGCCAGGGTACCGCCTGCCACGTTCGGGGAGGACGACGCATCATGGAGGCCGTCATGCAAGAGCTCGGGATAAAACCCGGAGGGACTACCGAGGATTATCGTTATAGTCTGGAGAAGGTAGCCTGCTTCGGGTCCTGTGCACTTGCCCCGGTCATGGTGATGGATGACACGGTATACGGAAGATTGACCACGGTCAAAGCCCGGCAGATACTGGCAGAACAATAAACGGCCTGACAACATGGCCGCAGCTATCCATTCGTATGGAGAAGCGGTGAGAGTATGACTTTTAACGAGTTGCGCCAGCAGGCGATAGCAGAGTGGAAAACACTACAGGAAAGTGATAAACCCCGAATCCTGGTCGGCATGGCTACCTGTGGACGCGCCGCCGGGGCCGGGGATACTATCAATACCATTAAGGAAGAACTGGCCCGGCGGCAAATAGATGCTACGCTAATCGAGGTCGGTTGCTTCGGTTTCTGCTACGCAGAACCACTGGTAGACATTATCAAGCCGGGTAAGCCCCGCATCTGTTATGGTAATGTCACCCCGGAAGTTGCCCTCCAACTTATCGAAGACTACCTCGTCAACGACAATCCACGCCCGGACCTGGCAATGGGTACTCTGGGCGAAGAGACGATTGAGGGTATCCCCAGGCTCATTGACCTTCCCATTCTCAAGCCGCAGGTACGCATATCGCTACGTAATTGCGGGTACATTGACCCCGATGACATCAAACAATACGTAGCCAACAATGGCTACAGCGGACTGGAGAAGGCACTGTCGATGACCCCCAAAGAGGTCATCGACGAGATTATGAAGTCCGGACTAAAGGGAAGAGGAGGAGCTGGGGCCTCCACCGGTTTCAAATGGGAACGCCTCTGGGAAGCCCCAGGCGATGAGAAATACCTTATCTGCAACGCTGACGAAGGCGACCCCGGGGCTTTCATGGACCGGTCACTCCTGGAGAGTGACCCGCATGCCGTACTGGAAGGCATACTCATCGGTGCCTATGCTACGGGGGCGAAAAATGGCTTCATCTACTGTCGAGCCGAGTATCCCCTGGCAATCCACAGGCTTGAAACGGCGATGAAACAGATGGAGGAATGCGGCCTCCTGGGAGATAACATCCTCGGTACTGACTTCAGCTTCCACCTGGAGATTAAAGAGGGAGCCGGCGCGTTCGTCTGCGGTGAGGAAACTGCCCTGATGATGTCCATCGAGGGCAAGCGCGGGATGCCCCGACCCCGACCACCCTTCCCCGCCCAGTCAGGCCTGTGGGGCAAACCAAGTAACATCAACAACGTCGAGACCTGGGCGAACGTCTCTGCAATCCTCCAGCGGGACGCGGAATGGTACGCACAGTATGGCACGGAGTCCAGCAAAGGCACCAAGACCCTTTCCCTGGCAGGTAAAGTGGTTAACACCGGCCTTATCGAGGTACCGATGGGTATTACCCTGGGTGATATCATCTACGGTATTGGTGGCGGTATCGTCGACAACAAGCGCTTCAAAGCAGTCTTGACCGGAGGTCCGTCCGGAGGCTGTCTCCCGGCAAGTTCGCTCGATATTCCAGTTGACTACGAGGCGCTCACCAAGGCTGGTACAATAATGGGTTCCGGGGGAATGGTGGTTGCCGATGAAGACACCTGCATGGTGGATATGGCCAGGTTCTTCCTGTCATTCACCCAGGATGAGTCCTGCGGTAAATGTATACCCTGCCGTATCGGTACCAGGCAGATGCTGGATATCCTGGAACGAATATCCCGGGGTAAGGGGCAGCCAAGTGATATCGACCTTCTGGATAAGCTATCCCGGATTATCAAGTCCACCGCTTTGTGTGGCCTGGGACAGACTGCACCCAATCCGGTGCTGACGACGATTCGCTATTTCCGTGAGGAATACGAGGACCACATCAATAAAAAACGATGTGAAGCCGGCGTTTGCCGGACACTGGTCAAGGCCCCGTGTGAGAACGCCTGTCCTGCGGGGATAGACGTACCGCGCTACATCAGGGCTATCAGCGAGGGCAAACCAGAGGTAGCCACGGCTGTTATACGGGAAAGAGTGCCATTCCCGGCGGTGCTTGGCTACGTCTGTGTACATTTCTGTGAGTCCAAGTGTCGCCGCGCCCAGCTTGATGACGCGATTGCGATAAGGCTATTAAAACGCTATGCTGCCGAACGGGACGACGGCGCATGGAAGAAGAATATCAAGAAAGCACCACCCACCGGGAAGAAAGTGGCGGTCATTGGCTCCGGTCCGGCCGGGCTGACGGCCGCTTACTACCTGGTAAAGCAGGGCCACGCCGCTACCGTATTCGAAGCGGCACCAAAACCGGGCGGTCTGCTGCGATACGGCATCCCCGAATACCGGCTACCCAACGAGATTGTGGATAAAGAGATAAGCGATATCGAAGAGGTCGGCGTTGAGATAAAGACCAATAGCCCGGTCGAGAGCCTGAAGACTGTCTTTAACCAGGGCTACGACGCTATTTTCCTGGCCACCGGGGCCAGCAGCAGCCGGAAGATGGGTATCCCCAACGAAGACGCCCAGGGAGTGATGCATGCCCTTAACTTCCTCGAGAAGATAAACGCCGGAGAGAAGGTTGATATCGGCAAGCGTGTGGCCGTTATCGGTGGTGGTAATGCCGCAATCGATGCCGCCAGGGTAGCCCTGCGCCTTGAGGCTGAGGAAGTTAACATCATCTACCGTCGTTCCCGTGACGAGCTACCGGCTCTGGCCGATGAAGTTGAGGAAGCCGAGCAGGAAGGAATCAAGCTCAATGTCCTGGCAACACCAAGCAGGGTAATCACTGAGAACGGCCGAATGACCGGCCTGGAATGTATCCGCATGGAACTCGGCTCACCGGATGCCTCGGGACGCCGGCGCCCGATACCAATAGAAGGCTCCGAGTTTACCGTAGATGTTGATAACGTTATTATCGCGGTTGGGCAAGAGGTAAATCGGTCAGACCTGCCGACTGAGCTTGAGTTTACCAGTTTCGGAACGCTGTCGGTAGACCAGGAAACCCTGCAGACTAATATAAACGGTGTTTTCGCCGGGGGTGATGTCGTTTCCGGTCCTGCCGATGTCATTTCCGCTATTACCACCGGCAGGGAAGCAGCCTGCTCGATTGACCGTTTTCTCGGTGGTGATGGCGATATCGATGAGGTGCTGGCACCGCCCGAAGGTGTACCGGAACCGTTTAATGTTGAGCAAGCCGAAGGTGAAAAACACCGCATCACGATGAAGATGCTGGGATTTGAGAAAAGGCATAAATGCTTTGCTCTGGTAGAGCTTGGTTATGAGAACGGAGAAGCGGTTGAGGAAGCAGACCGCTGCCTGAGGTGTGACCTGGAGGAAGTGGACTGAGCGTGCCGCTAGTAACTTCAGTTCGTTATTCGATAGCAAAGGAAGTCAACTGCAATGGGTGATATCACGCTAACAATTGACGGAATCGAAACCAGTGTAAGCCAGGGTATGACTGTACTGGAGGCAGCCCAGCAAGCCAGTATTTACATACCGACGCTATGCTACCATCCGGACCTGGCCCCTTACGGCGCCTGCCGCCTGTGTATTGTCGAGATTGAGAAAATGCGAGGCCTACCCACAGCCTGCACCACCCCGGCCACGAACGGTATGGTGGTACAGACAAACACCCCGCAGATTCAGGAGTTCCGGCGGGGTGTTCTGGAACTACTACTATCCGAGCACCCTCACCCCTGCCTCACCTGCTGGCGCCGGGATAAGTGCGGGCCATTTGACATCTGCCTGCGTAACGTAGACGTGACACAACGCTGTGTCCTCTGCCCTAATAATGAGAACTGCGAGCTGCAGGAAGTGGTTGACTACATAGGTATTGAGACCGTGGACCTCCCCTATACTTCCCGAGGGCTTCCCATCGACCGCGAGAACCCGTTCTTCGAGCGGGACTACAATCTGTGTGTCCTTTGCGGACGTTGCGTCCGGGTATGCCAGGAGGTGCGGGGTGTCGGTGCAATAGCCTTTACCTCCCGGGGTAGTGAGACCCTGCCCGGTACCGCATTCGGGCGGCTGCTGCGGGATTCCGACTGCAAATACTGTGGCGCCTGCGTTGACGTCTGCCCCACCGGGGCGCTGATCGAGCGCAACCGTAAGTGGGAAGGCGCACCGGACAGCAAGGTGGCAACCACCTGTCCCTACTGCGGTGTCGGGTGTCAGCTTGAGTTGGGACTCAAGGGCGACAGGATAATAGATGTCACCCCACTGCGGGAGAATGATGTTAACCGTGGACAGGCCTGCGTTAAGGGTCGCTTCAGCATTCCTGAGGTCGTCCATCATCCGGACCGGTTGACAACCCCTCTGGTAAAGAAGGATGGCGCCTTCCAGGAAGCCACCTGGGATGAGGCCCTGGAACTGGTGTCCAGCAAGCTTTCCGGCTTCAAGAAAGAAGAAGTGGCCGTGATGTCCTCGGCCAAGTGCACCAACGAAGACAACTATGTTGTCCAGAAGTTCACCCGGACGGCATTCGGCCATAACAACGTGGACCATTGTGCACGTCTCTGACATAGCCCCACCGTGGCCGGTCTGGTCACGACGTTCGGCAGCGGAGCCATGACCAACTCCATCCGCGAAATAGGTAACGCAGGCTGTATCCTGGCAATCGGTACCAACACCACCGAAGCCCACCCGGTAATCGGGCTGGAGATAAAAAAGGCCGTCCGTCGCGGGGGCAAGCTGATAGTTGCCAACACCCGTGAGATTGAGCTTGTGTCCGTAGCCGATATCTGGTTACGGCACCGGCCAGGAACAGATGTAGCCCTTCTCATGGGGATGGCACGGGTGATAGTGGACGAAGGTCTGCATGATGCCGCCTTCATCGAGGAACGTTGCGAGAACTTTGATGACTTCAAAGAAGCCCTCAAGAAATACAACCTTGATTTTGTAGCCAAAACCACCGGCATACCTGCCGGGAAAATAGTCGAAGCGGCCCGTATGTATGCCCGGAACAGCCCGGCGGCTATCCTGTACGCGATGGGCATCACGCAGCACTCCCACGGCACGGACAACGTTATCGCAACTGCAAATCTGGCCATGCTCACCGGGAACGTGGGCAAACCGTCTTCCGGTGTCAACCCGCTTCGCGGCCAGAACAACGTCCAGGGTGCCTGCGACCTCGGGGCACTACCCAACGTGTACCCCGGTTATCAATCAGTCGCTGATGCGGCTATCAAGGAAAAGTTCGAGAAAGCCTGGGGCACTGAGCTAAGCGACAAGCCGGGACTCACCGTCATTGATATGTTCGCTGCCGCTGACAGGGGCGAGATAAAGGCGATATACGTCGTCGGTGAGAACCCACCGCTAAGCGAACCGGATGCAACCCATGCGATAGAGACACTTAAGAAGCTGGACTTCCTCGTGGTCCAGGATATCTTCATGTCCGAGACCGCTGAACTGGCGGACGTGGTACTGCCCGCAGCCAGTTTCGCCGAGAGGGACGGCACCTTCACCAACACCGAGCGAAGGGTACAGCGGGTCCGTAAGGCACTTGACCCGCCCGGGGATGCCATGTCGGACTGGTGGATTACGTGCCGGATTGCTCAGAAGATGGGCGTGAAGGGGTTCGACTTCGCAAGCTCCTCGGAGGTTTTCGACGAGATTGCCAGCCTGACGCCGAGCTATGGGGGCATCTCCTACGAGCGGCTCGAAAATGGCGGCCTGCAGTGGCCCTGCCCTGATTCAGAGCACCCGGGCACCCCCATCCTCCATACCGCACAGTTCGCCCGGGGCAAAGGTCACTTCGTCCCCCTGGAATACAGGGAATCGGCCGAGCTACCGGATGACGAATACCCGCTCCTGCTGACCACCGGTCGGAGCCTGTATCACTTCCATACCGGAACTATGACCCGGAAAGTGAAGGACCTCAATAACCTTCTCGGGGAAGGACTGATAGACATCAACCCGCTAGATGCTGAGAAGCTGGGTGTCTCCGATGGAGAACTCGTGAAGGTCACCTCAAGGCGGGGGAACATCACCGCACGGGCAAACGTGACCGAGGTTTCAGACGAAGGCGTGGTCTACATGAACTTCCACTTCGCGGAAAGCTCGGCGAATGTGCTCACCAATCCGGTTTTCGACCCGGTGGCCAAGATACCGGAATACAAGGTGTGCGCCGTAAAGGTCGAGAAGGACTCCCACTAGTTTAGTGTCTCGTATATATCTTTACATATGATGGATGTTGATGTCATTCCAGCGCAGGCTGGAATCCAGGGGGCAAACACGTATCCCGGATCGAGTCTAACAGGGTGATGAAAAAGGGGAGTCCAGAGGGGCTTCGCCCCTTCTTAGGGGCACTCCCTCTTCCGAGAGGGGCTCCGCCTCTTCTGAGAGGCGTCCCCTTCTGGCAGGGGTCTGGGGGTGTCCCCCAGATATAATCTTTCCCCCCTTCCTGGACAGGAAGGGGAAGGCGGCCCATCTGGGCCGCACGGGGATTGGTCGAAAGGGTTTTTCATAGGCTTGCTAGAATGACAGGGACTGTAAAGGCATTTGTAAGACACTACACTAGAAAGACCATAATATACATACTAGGCGCACCTGATCACCACCGGGTGCGCGTCTGTTTGGGAGACTGAAGTTGTACCAGATACTATCCAGGCAAAACCTGGCACCAAATATCCACCAGTTTGAAATCGCCGCGCCCAGGATAGCCAGGAAGGCCCGTCCGGGGCAGTTTGTCATCCTCATGGTTGACGAGAAGGGTGAGCGCATCCCGCTTACCATTGCCGGATGGGACCGGGAGAAGGGCAGCGTCACCATCGTCTTCAACGAGGTAGGCACCACCACACACAAACTGGCCGACTTGCAGGCCGGCGAAGCTGTCTTCAGCTTTGCTGGACCGCTGGGTTTACCTGCGGAGATAGACAATTTCGGCACCGTAATTACCGTAACCGTAGGCTACTCCGTGGCCACCATCGTGCCTGTGGTAAACGCCCTGAAGGAAGCCGGTAACAGGATTATCGACATTATGCGAGCGCCGACCAGCGATACCATTTTCGGTGAGGAACGCCTGGGGAGTATAACTGACCGGCTCGTGGTGGTTACCGGTGACGCTTCACTGGACGGTAGCGGTTTCGTACTAAAACCGCTCGAAGAAATCCTTAAAAGTGAGTCCGTAGACCGTGTTATTACCATCGGCCCGGTGTGTGTCATGAGATTAGTGGCAGCAACGACTCGCCCTTATGGGGTCAAGACTATTGCCAGTCTGAACCCGATAATGGTTGATGGTACCGGCATGTGCGGCTGCTGCCGCGTGACCGTGGGCGGCGAGACCAGGTTCGCCTGCGTGGACGGGCCGGAATTTGATGCGCACGAGGTGGACTGGCAATCACTCATGGCCCGCCGCTGCACCTACGCCAGCACCGAGCAGACGCTGGCCCGATACCGGTGCCTCGATTGCGCCCAGTGGTAGTCCGGGGAGAGGGTTTGAACCATGCCGAAACTGAATCTGAACCGCGTCGAGATGCCCCGGCAGGACCCGATAGAACGGGGTAAGAACTTCAACGAGGTAGCGCTGGGCTACTCCGAAGAACAGGCAATCGAAGAGGCCAGCCGCTGCATCCAGTGTCCCAAGCGTCCCTGCGTAGATGGCTGTCCGGTGAATGTTGATATCCCGGAATTCATCGCTGCCCTTCGTGAAGGTAACATGCCGGAGGCAGTAAGAGCACTCAAGGGCAAGAACAGCCTGCCCGGTATCTGCGGGCGGGTCTGCCCCCAGGAAACACAGTGTGAAGAGGTCTGCACCCTGAACAAGAAGGAGGCGCCGGTCGCCATCGGTCGCCTGGAGCGGTACGTAGCAGACTGGGAAAGAGACCATCCCGAAGCGGTTGAAGCACCGAATGAAGACCCCCCAAAGCCAACCGGCAAGCGAATCGCCGTGGTCGGTTCCGGACCGGCGGGGCTGACAGTAGCCGCCGACCTGGTCAAGATGGGACACAGCGTCACCATGTTTGAGGCACTGCACGTTGCCGGTGGTGTACTGATGTACGGTATTCCCGAGTTCCGGCTGCCCAAGGAAATAGTACAGGGTGAGGTCCATTTCGTTGAGTCTCTTGGAGCTGAACTCATTCTGGATTCTGTTATTGGCAAGATAGATACTGTAGATGAACTGCTAGGTAATGGTTACGACGCCGTCTTCCTCGGTACCGGGGCCGGACTACCCATGTTCATGAACATCCCCGGAGAGAACCTTTGCGGCGTTTACTCGTCCAACGAGTTCCTGACACGCACCAATCTGATGAAGGCCTATCTCTATCCGGAGTATGACACCCCACTGGAGATGGGGAAGAGGGTGGCCGTCATCGGTGGTGGTAATGTCGCTATGGACTCCGCCAGGTGCGCACTCAGGCTTGGTGCCAGGGAAGTCTACGTTATCTACCGTCGTTCTGAAGCGGAGATGCCTGCCCGCCGGGAGGAAGTTGAGAACGCCATGGAAGAGGGCATCATCTTCAAGTTCCTTACCAATCCCACCGGTTTTTTAAGTGATGGCAGGGGCTGGGTAACCGCGATGGAATGCATACGGATGGAGCTCGGCGAGCCTGACGACAGTGGGCGGCGTCGACCTGTCCCGATACCGGGAAGTGATTTCGTCATCAAGGTGGATACCGTAGTGGTAGCGCTTGGCACGACTCCCAATCCCCTGATTGCCTCCACTACTACCGGTCTGGAGACCACACGCTGGGGCACCGTGGTCGCCGATGAGAGTACCGGTAAGACGGTCAAGGACCGGGTCTGGGCTGGCGGCGATATCGTTACCGGTGCCGCCACCGTTATCAGTGCTATGGGTGCGGGCAAACGTGCTGCGGCCGATATCGACCGGTTCCTGAAGGAATAGCTTCCGGGAGCAGTATTTTATTACGTGTTGTGAGGACATGGCCGGAGAAAGTCATGTCCTCTTCATTTTAGCTCACCCCGAAAGCCAGTACATCAATCGATTGTACTCATCCGGTATATTAGTATCTAGTGTAGTGTCTCGTATATAGCTTTACGTATAATGGATGTTGATATCATTCCAGCGCAGGCTGGAATCCAGGGGGCAAACACGTATCCCGGATCGAGTCTAACAGGGTGATGAAAAAGGGGAGTCCAGAGGGGGCTTCGCCCCTTTTTAGGGGCGCTCCCTCTTCCGAGAGGGGCCGAAGCCCCC
>DATKWT010000094.1 GCA_035529395.1 Dehalococcoidales bacterium
CCATACTCAAGTCTCAATCCTCTGATGTTCTCTCCCATCATGTCTGCACCTCCTTACAGGCATAGTGTTATATTATCCCTCTGGATACTGGTCAAACGGTTGATGATGTGTATGTGACTATACTATCGTAACTTATGATTAGAGTCAACTCCAACTACTAGGGTTTGTGTGATTGTAGACACCTACAACTATAATACTCACGCACATGCTCACTCATTCTCTTAAGTACACACTGTTCTTGCATTAGTACAACTCGGTAGGTGAGTAGGTACCGCAGCAGTTCAGGCTTGAGAGGATGTTCAAGCAACGAAAGCAGGGTGTCATATTTACGCGTGACTCGTAGCTGGAAATTCTCGATAGGCAGGGTGTCATTCATGGTAGTTTCTGGACTTCAGACGCCGTTCTAGGTTCGGAATGGGCGGTACAGGACTCGAACCTGTGACCCCTTGCGTGGTAGGCAGGTGTTATTCGCACCTTATAGAGTGGCGTGTTACCAGGGTAATGACAGGTAGGGTTATTTCACCGGCTAGTCAATCGGGAGAGATTTATGCTATATTTTGGATAGTTATGGACGTATTGCTGAAGACAGAGTTGCCCCTGCCACCGTTCGTTCGCGGCAAGGTAAGGGATACCTACGAGCTCGGTGACAGGCTTCTGATAATCGCCACCGACCGTATTTCCGCTTTCGATGTTGTCCTGCCCTGCGGTATTCCCGACAAGGGACTGGTGCTCAACCAGCTATCCGCCTACTGGTTCCGGGAGACCGCCGAGTTTGTCGCCAACCATCTTATCGAAGTGGTCGAGGGCGTGGACTGCCTCGATGCCTACCTGCCGGTGAAAGACCGGTTTGCCTATCCCACCTATCTGACCGGACGTTCGATGGTTGTACGCAAGGTGGAGCGCATCTCCATCGAGTGTGTGGTCCGTGGCTACCTTGCCGGGTCCGGCTGGGCGGAATACCAGAAGAGCGGTTCTATCTGTGGAATCCCGTTGCCCGCGGGACTCCGGGAGAGCCAGGAGCTACCCGAGCCAATCTTCACCCCGACCACCAAAGCAGAAGAGGGGCATGACCTGCCTATGAGTATGGATGAGGTAAGAGGACAGATAGGCGAAGACCTGGCCGAAAAGCTCCGGGACAGGTGCATCACCCTCTACAACTTTGCGCGGGAGCGTGCCCGTACCAGGGGCATCATTATTGCCGATACCAAGATGGAGTTCGGCCTGGATAATGGTGAACTCGTGCTGATTGATGAGTTGCTGACCCCGGACTCGAGCCGTTTCTGGCCGGCCGACCGGTACCAGGTGGGAAGGTCACAGGCCAGCTATGACAAGCAACCGGTGCGCGACTGGCTGGAGGCCTCCGGGTGGGATAAGACACCGCCGGCGCCGATGCTGACCGATGACGTCATAGAGAGCACCACGCAGAAATACCGGGAAGCCTACCGCAAGCTCACCGGAGAAGACCTGGGTTAATACCAGGGTGCTGAAAAACCCTTTCGACCAATCCCCGTGCGGCCCATCTGGGCCGTCTGGGCCTTCCTGGCCAGGAAGGGGAAAATAATTTTATCTGGGGGGACACCGGCAGAATCTGGTTTCGGATTCTGCTAACGTCATTCTGTAAGAATGACGCCCGGACACCCCTGCCATAAGGGGGCGCCCCTCAGAAGGGGCGGAGCCTCTCTGGACTCTCCTTTTTCATCAGCCTGTTAGGCCGGGCTGAGAAAAACCCGCTATTCCAACCGCTCCTTGGTACTGGGGAGGCCACTGCCCAAGCGGTCGTCAGTCCGGGTGGCCATATCCAGGGCACGACCCAGCGCCTTGAACAACGCCTCGGCCTTGTGGTGGTCATTGACGCCGTAGACAATCCGGGCGTGCAGGTTCATTCTGGCCTCCGTGGCGAAGGACTCAAGGAAGTGACGTACGAGGTCGGTTGGGAACCCGAGCATGTCGTTGGCACTGAATGGCAGCTCCAGCACGGTGTATCCCCGGCCGCTGATATCGACGGCGACCATGGCCAGGGCATCGTCCATTGGCACAGAGGCATCGGCCATGCGTACAATGCCCCGCTTCTCACCAAGCGCCTCGCCCAGGGCCTTACCGAGACATATAGCGACGTCTTCGGCAAGGTGATGCTGGTCGTCCCCGGACGCACTTATCTCAAGGTCAAATCTGCCGTGTCGGGCTACCTGGGAGAGGAAGTGGTCCAGCATCTCGATACCGGTGGCTATCTGGTACTTGCCGGAACCGTCGATGACGAGTTCCAGTTTGATTTTAGTTTCTCCGGTCTCTCTTTCGACAATCGAACGTCTATCGGTCACGGCTTTAGCCTCCTATCTCGTGGAGTGTCCTGACCAGTGCATCGGTATCTTCCGGTCTACCCACACTGACCCGAATGTAGTCCTTCAGTAGCGGCTGGTCGAAGTAGCGTACCAGGATACCCTTATCCCGCAGTCTCCGGTGCAGTTCGACGGCCTTACCCCGGAGGACCTGGCAGAGAATGAAGTTGGCCACCGAGGGAATCGGTCGCAGCCATTCAATCTTCTTCAGCTCCTTGAAGAGCCGGTCTCTCTCGGTGACTATGGCCTTCACCCTTTCCATCAGATAGTCGATGTCCTTGAGGGATTCTTCCACGGCAATCCGGGCAGCGACATTGATATTGTACGGTATCTTGATTCTCAGTAAAAAGTC
>DATKWT010000095.1 GCA_035529395.1 Dehalococcoidales bacterium
TGATAAGACTGAGGTCCCTGGTTCGAGCCCAGGATGGCCCACCAAAAAAATCCCTTCTCCCGCTCCTTTCTGTATTCTCATGATTTAGTGCCCATCGCTGGCAGGCTGGCGTATTTTCTGGACAATGTCAACGCCCTAAAAATTCCATCTTGTCTCGACGCTCTCCAGCCGTAAACAGGAGCGGCGAAATGGTCAGATGACTTGGCACTCAAAATACACACTTGTGGTCAGAAGGCACTCAAATGTCCACTTTGCCTGAGAGCGACATAGAGGTTGCCGTTTCTTATCTAGAGACTCCACAATTAAATCAATGATTAGCCCGCCTGAATGGCAATCTTGGCAAGGCAGAAGGTCATCCCCGTACCCTTCTATAAAAAAGGACAGGTTATGGTTGATATTTGGCTCGTGTATTGGCCCGAGCCGTCTTGAAGAGATTTAAAAAGCAAAGGCTAGCAGACAATTGAAGACCTGCTAGCCTTCCCAACCTGGACAGCATTTGTGACAGAGGCATCACGTGCATTGGCGGTCAAGCGGAGTAGCGGCGCTCCCCCCTGCCATTATGGGCCTGCTGACTGTCCTGGAAATGACCTGAGGGACCGCCGGTTACCTCCGGTTGAGAACCTGACCAGGACTGACGCCGCTGCGCAGATTGTCGTCGGCGAGTTCAGCCCCTATTCGTAGGTCCGAATCCTGTGATAGGTGCTCTTGAAGTCTGCAGCACTGCCACGGGCCATGCTCTCATCGAGACCACCATAGCGCTCTGTCAGAATCGCCATCGCCTCTTTCCGGTAGGCATCCATGAGATAAGGGATGCCCGTGACCTTTGTGCATTCTTCGGTAAGCGACATCAAGTCATGGCGATCGATTGCAGGCACACTGAAGCAACGGGCACCCGCCATTAGCTGTTGCAGACCTACTCTAAGCTTCTGGATGTAGCTGTATATGCCCATTGCGCCCATTGGCAGATTCTTCATCTCGTCGGCACCAACGAGGTCTTTGACCTCTTCGTAGCAGACAAATATCTCCTCCGGGGTAGAGCCATACTGCCCTACGGTTTTTGGCAACTTGCCTTCTTTGAGCCACTGGGAGATGTTCTTGCCGACCATCCCCGGAATCATCAGCGCCCTTCCCATACACACTGCCTTCACGAATGGGGCCCCCAGGGCCAGCGCTTTGAAGATGCCATCCTCACTGCTGAAGCCGCCGGCAAAGGCAATATCAGGCACCCGTTCCCCCCGGTTGGCTAATCTCTGAGCGAACTCCTGGGCCGCCGAGTGCAGATACAGGCTGGGCATACCCCATTCCTCCATCATGCGCCACGGGCTCATCCCCGTACCACCAGGAGCACCGTCTATGGTGAGAAGGTCGATGTGGGCTTTTGAGCTCCACTTGATGGCCATTGCCAGCTCACGCAAGCCGTAGGCACCCGTCTTCAGGGTGATGCGACTGAACCCCAGGTCACGCAGACGCTCGACCTCAGCATAGAAACTCTCTTCGTCAATGAAGCCAAGTCGACTGTGACGTTCAAACTCCTTGAGGGAACCATCCTCGAATGCCGCCTGGTTTATTGGATGTGATGGATCAGGGGTGACGATGTAGCCCCGCCTCTGTAGTTCCAGAGCCCGCTCCAGACTGTCGACCTTTATCTCGCCACCAATACACTTGGCACCCTGACCCCACTTAAGCTCGATGCTATCAAGCCCATGCTTTGTCCTTACATATTCGGCAACTCCCAGCCGGGTATCCTCGACGTTCATCTGTACTAGAATTTCGCCGTAACCGCGGTGGTAACGGCGATATGTTTCAATGCGGCGGTCCATATCCGGTGACGATATTATCTTGCCATTGTCATCAAGTTCCAGTTGCGGGTCGATACCGCAGACATTCTCACCGCATACCAGCGTAATCCCACTCAGTGCAGCGCCGACAGCAAAGTGGTCCCAGTTTTTCCGGGCTATCTCGGTAGAACCAAGGGCACCGGTAAATATCGGCATGGCCATATTGACCTTGCTATCCCAGCCATACTCCGTCTCTGTATTCACGGCCGGGAAAATCGCCGTATCGGAATCTCCGGTAACACCCATCGGTAGCCCCTTAGCCCCGAGGGCGTAACCCTGTACATTCAGGTGTGAGTAATCAATGGGGTAATCCTTATCACCACCTGCAGTAATATCACCAAAGGGCCCGGGATAGAGTAGCTCCCGGCCACGGAAAGTTGCTCGGAATACCTCACAGTTTCCAGTGCAGCCGTCGATACAGCGGGTACACAATCCGCTCATCGGAACCACACTTCTAGAGCGATTGGCACTCTGGGTAGCATCGTTGGCATTTGGTCTTTGCAGATTCATCTTCTTTTTCCCTCCCTATACGAATGGTTTTGGTGATTCTCTATCCAGAAAACAGATGGCACGACGGTTCCTTGGGTCAGCAACGACCTTCGCCGTACTACCACCTGTGACCGCTTTCACATCTATCACATGCATCACCTCCTCAAGATTGCTGAGTTCCGGCAGCAGGTCTTTAAGTATATTAGGTGACCCGGTGAAGAACTCTGTGTTGAAATCAGTGCTGTCGTCGTCGGGATAGACTGGGAGATAGAGTATCTCCGCCTCAACGAGGTCCTGGAAGAAGTGAGTCCCGTAGGAGACCTCCGGTTCATGCCCTGCCTCCACACGAGCAACCTCTACCAGCACCGCGACATCCCGAATATCGGCATAGCTTACGTTGACGCCAAGGTCGATATTGCTGCTGCCCCAGCGGCCTGGCCCCATTACCATGAACCTGCCCTCCCGCTTGTGCAGTGTCTCATTCAGTTTGCCGACTGCCCGGCCCAGGGCCCTTTTCTGCTGCAAGTTGGCCAGGTGGGTATACTTCCGGGGGTCGATGTATATGATGTAACGAATGTCGCTGACCAGACCGGCACTTATTGCACGATTAGAGCGAAAAAGTACCTGCTCCCGGGGAAGGTTCTCCGGGATGGTAACCTCCATCCCCACCGAGCGGGGTACACGCAGCGAACGGCACTGCAGCAGGTTTATCTTCACATTGTTCTCTCCGTCAATGTAGGCCGTGAACTCAATATCCACCGGTTGGCCCCAGGCTCGCTCGAGCCTGGCTAGAATGTCGCCCATGATTCCAACAAACTTGGTCCGCTCTATGATGTTATTGAAGGTCAGCAGGAGATTCTTCCCTTTGGTAGAAGGAGTGATATGCCAGTCCCGTATGTATCCATCTTCTACCACCGAAACCAGCAGGTTCAGACCAGGATAGCCGTCATCTCTGACCAGTTCCGTAAAGGACCTGGTTTCAAAAGTGTTCGACGCAAGGTCAAGAACGTCCGCCTGACGCTGGGAGTACTTGACGATCTCCATGCCGATTTCCGGCCTGAGTTGGGGATGGCTTACGGCAATCATGCGCGGATAGTCGCCACTCACGCGATTGACGGCACGGGTGCCCAAACCGAAGACCAGCCGTATCATTCCCTTGGCAGGGTCAATCCGGTCTGTCCAGGCATAAAGGTTCCTCGAAAAAGCTACTCCCGCCAGGCTGGGGAAGAAGTACTGCTTGAAGGGCATCCCGGAAACCCGCTGCACCAGGATTGCCATCTGCTCATCGCCCTCTATAAGCCCCCGCCGGTGCCGATAGGAAAGGGCATCCGGGTTCAGGGCACTGGCATAGACCAGCTTGACCGCCCTCAAGAAAGCCTCCAGCCGGTCCTCCGGGCTCCCCTGGTTCACGCAGAACTCACTGAGGTACTTGCCGGCGAAAGCATCCGTAAAACTGTCCTCAAGCAGGCTTGACGAGCGGACTATAATGGGTGCCTGGCCGTAGTAGTCAAGCATGCCGTGGAACTGCTCTATTATTTCTTCGGGGAATTTGCCGGTAAGGAATCTTCGCTCAACATGCGCAAACTCATCCCAGGTTATCTTTCCCGTTCTTGACAGCTCGAATCTAAGCTGGAACAGGTCGTTGTTCACCAGAAAGGTGAAGAACACGTCCGAGCCGATATAGAATGAGTCGTGCTCCTCCAGCACCTGGCTGAAATCAGTCTCACCTTCGTCGGTGGTCAGAACACGCCTGGCCAGCAACATGCCCGCCGCTTTGCCTCCTATGCGACCGTAACCAATGAGGCGATTCCTCACCTGCAAGAGGTCATTCAGGGTCAGGTAACGATTGGCGAGCTGATTGAATTTGGGGTGATTGCCAACCATCATCCGGGATAACGCATCCTTGAGTGACTTCGTTTCCTGGGTCTCCTTCGCCAGGTCTTCCCCGGTCTCCTGAAACTGGATAAGCTTACGATATACAGAGTCCCAGGGAGCAATTGACTGCGAGCTTATGTCGACGGGACGATGGCTGACTGTGGTCAGTATCGTCGCTGCATCACCGCTCTTCGATACAGGCTCCCAGCCTTTGCCGTTAATCCGGTGAGGCAGAAACATCTGCGGTGAGTGGCGTTCCCAGACCTTTATCGGGTGGGCGTACACGCTGCCGCTAACATGGTAAACATCTACCAGGACCTGTGTAGTATTGCGTATTCGGGCAATGGCACTGTGGCTGTGCTGGCCACGTCGTAAGGCAAAGTAAGCGACATCATCGAGTTGAAAGAGATAGGGGCAGGTTACCTGAAAGAAATTAGCCAGAAGCTCGTCAGTAGCCCACTCGTCGACCAAAGCGGAAAGGTTGTCAAAGACGTAACATGCTCTCCGTCCGTATCCCTCGATTACCTTGTGTACCTCGGTACTGAAGTAGTCAAAACCGAGAGCGGGGTTAATCTCGGTGATGGTAAGTCCGGGGCTGGGTTCCAGGACCATCGGATGAGGAGCGAAACGGAGGTATATGCACTTGGAACCGTCATGAATGGCCTGGTCGGCGAAAGCCCGGGCAAAGTAGGGGTAATCCTCCAGACGGTCGACTTGCCAGACAACATTATCACCCAGGCGAAGTCGCTGAAGAAGTTCGTCAAGCGGAGCCAATCCGCTGCTGACCTCTCTGGAAGTTGCTCTCTGCATTTAGGACACCCCCTTGCTTAAGCAGGAGGTATACGGTTGCCTCTTTCTGTATATTCTACCATCTCGCTATACGACTTGTCAATACCCCTTATCAACAAATTACAAGCACATTTCTATGCGCGGAGAATCATGACCGGACTGCGACTACCTGTTCAGTATATTGGTCTACTATAGATAATACGGCAACTTGTAGCACCGTATTGCCGTATTGTTGTTCGGTATTCCTGGTCGTCTCCCTGCAAACTGGACAGTGCAGAACGGCAGCAGTTCCGTAACTAAGGCTGCACGGAGTCAGCAGCGAGTGCCCTTATGCGTTAGCTCTGAAGGGCTAGAGCCCGGTCATCGCACGCTGGATGAAGGCCAGCGCAGCCATGACGATGAAGAACGGAAAGCCGGCGACTCAGGGTGTCTGTTCCACCTGCGGTACGAAGATGTTCAGGATCGGTAAGAGCTAGGTCTTTACTGGCATAACCATAGGATAGAAGAGGCTGGGTTTTCCCGGTATCGGGATGCCCAGCCTCTTTCCTTTTTCTCCGCAGGCAACTAAATAGGCTACTGTGACTTGGCCACACATTCCATTCTTATGTGCGACTGCAACAGTTCAGGAGATTGCCACAAGAACGTGTCACCTGATGTTTGATAGTCGGGTGGCTAACAAGATCTCAGTCTTGACCTTGCACTTCCAATAGTCGCCGGATTGTAGAGTGGACCGACCTTGCGACCTCATACCTTATCTTGTCTCCTATCATCACCTTGTTGAAGTCATGTCTACTGGCAAAGTATGCCAAAGTATCCCCTTGTACCAGGTTGTTGATTGGATCAGAGGACTCCACTCTGATGGAGACGAGATACTTGATTTGAAGATAGTTCCCATGTATTTCATTTTCCAGTGATTCGCTGATGATGGCATTTTTATCTCGAATGGTGAAATACCCCTCATAATCGCTATCTTTTACCAGGACATATGGGCCGTCGTCACCGGGTGTATTAGTCAAGATTGTATAGGAAGTATTATCTTTTATCCCTGTCACTATCTTATGGTCGACAATACCGTCAACAACAGGTCCAGCGCCAATGCAACCAGTCAAGAAATTCATCACCGAAGCCATAACCAATGCGAGAGTGGTGGCAATCAGGATGAGGCGCCCCCATTTCTGGAATAGGTTCTCAGGTATGTCCGCGCCTTTGGTTCTTAACACTATCGCCTACTTTACATCTGAACACTGGGTTTGCGCTCAAGAATACATCCCCTTGACGTAGGATGTTAATAGTGGACACCAAACCTTTCATGCTGCCAGCAGCCCTGCGTAGTATCTTTTCTCGTAGACCGCGGGTGACAGGAAGCCGAGCCTTGCCTGCCATTCCATGCCGCTTCCTCCCGACCACTCGGAGTGAAGAGGACGTGAGCATCGTTCATATACTACTACCTTAATTCTACCGTATGGATTGGTGGAGTTCAATCCCTCTTTAGTACCGGGTCGACTGCCTGGCAGTTGATTTCTACTTGTGCCTGGCAATGAGAAGGCTGTTTCCCTTCCATCTCTTTCGCTCCTGTATCCTGAGCTGATTCCGGGTCCGTATTGCGCCCTCCACGCGGGTTATGGAAGTCGAACCGGCTGACAACAGGAAGACACCGTCCGGCGAGAGTTGGCCGGCTGCCTGTCCGGCGGTCAGGGCCAGTGCTTCGGTGCCCTCATTCTCCCGCAGCGTCCCGGCAATAATGTCAGCCTGTTCCCCGTCTTCAAGCGCGATGCCCACCTGGTGTGAGA
>DATKWT010000096.1 GCA_035529395.1 Dehalococcoidales bacterium
ATAAAGACCACCACGGCGATTGCCGCCATTACCAGGAAGTCACGAATGGAGCTCTTCATTTGTCTCCTTCTCAGGACTCAGTTACTATTATAGTATAGCCCGTCTGCCTGTGTTGTGCCAGTGGGTGGACTCAACCAGTACATTGGTGACACTTCGCATCCACACCAGTAGCTAGTTGCACAAATCCGCGCAACATACAGATTCTGCGCCACTAACCTTAGTGGCGTGCCACTGAGGTTAGTGGCGTGTTGCTCAAGAATGACATGTCAATGGGGTCTCACCCCGCGGAACATGCTAGCTGGTATTTCTGCAACTGAGTACCAGCCGTAATTGCGAGCAAAGCAATTACGTTGATACAGGATTGCCATGCCACTCCCTGGCTACTCTCGGTCGTGGTTCCCGATAACAAGGGAAGGAATGTGTCCCTGTCCGTGTTGTGGCACCGCAGTCGATGTTGCAGGCTCTCTTGCGCAGGTGCTAGAATTACAGCATAATGGACTATATGGCGCAGGCTCTCTCTCTGGCCAGACTGGCCCTGGGACAGGTCAGTCCCAACCCGGCGGTGGGAGCGGTGGTCGTCAGGGATGGAGAGGTCGTTGGCCAGGGGTACACGCAGCCGCCCGGTTCGGGGCATGCTGAAGTCGTTGCCCTGCAGCAGGCGGGGGATGCCGCCCGTGGCAGCGTCATGTACGTTACCCTGGAGCCGTGCTGTCATCACGGGCGTACACCGCCGTGTACAGAGGCCATAATCGATGCCGGGGTATCAGATGTCCATATGGCGATGCTTGATCCAAACCCCCTGGTTAGCGGGAAAGGGGAGGAAGAGCTGTCGAAGCGCAGCATTAGCACATACGTTGGCGAGCATGAGGATGAGGCCCGGGAAATCAACGAGGCATACATCAAGTATATCACCATGGGCGTACCGTTCGTTATTGCCAAATTTGCCATGAGCCTGGACGGCAAGATTGCTACCAGGAGTGGGGATTCCAGGTGGATAAGCGGCAGTGGGTCGAGGCGTTATGTCCATTCACTGAGGTATATCAGTGATGCGATAATGGTAGGCGTGAATACAGTTCTGGCGGATAACCCCCAGCTTACCTCGCGGTGTGGTGACCATGGTGGGAAGACCAGGAAGCAACCGTTGCGCGTAATCGTGGACAGCCTGGGGCGCACCCCGGTAACGGCGCATATATTCAGTGAACCGGGGGAAACGCTCCTTGCCCTGAGGCGACCGGTGGACCCCGAGGTGGTAAAGGCTCTTGCTCAAACCGGTGCCGAACTCGTGGAGTTGCCTGCCGAAGATGGGTTCGTGGACCTGGGGGAGTTGCTCAGGATACTCGGCCGGCGGGAGATAACCAGTGTTCTCGTGGAGGGTGGCGGCACCCTTCTCGGTTCCTTTTTTGACCACCGGCTTGTGGATAAGGTGGTTGCATTCGTGTCGCCGGTTGTCATTGGCGGTGCCGAAGCGGTAACCGCAGTCGGCGGCAGAGGGGTCGATAAAATGGCGGACGCCATCCGCTTGGAGCGTGTTGCCACGCAGACCTGCGATGACGATGTAATAGTCAGCGGGTACGTTGGAGGTTGAGGGTGTTTACCGGTATCGTGGAAGAGGTAGGCAGAGTCCGGTCGGCACAACCGGGGAAGCTGGTCATCGCTGCTGAGATTGTCTTGCAGGACATGGAGTTGGGTGCGAGTATCAATGTCAACGGCGTGTGCCTGACGGTGACTCGCTTTGATGTTGGGTTCTTCTTTGTTGACATAATGCCAGAAACTGAGAAGAGGAGTACCCTGGGACTGTTGAAGGTTGGCAATGGGGTGAATCTGGAAAGGGCTATGCCCCTGGGGGGGCGTCTCGGGGGGCACCTGGTACAGGGCCATGTTGACGCTGTCGGCAGGGTATCCTCCGTGACATGGGACGGCACGGCGCTGCTCGTGGAGTTTGACTCCCCACCCGAGGTCATGCACTATATAGTTGACAAAGGCTTTATTGCCGTGGATGGTATCAGCCTAACTATGGTGAGTAAGAGTCCGGCTTCTTTCGGGGTATCCGTGGTGGACTACACACGCCAGCACACTACACTGGGGGAGAGGCGAGTGGGCGACCCCGTCAATTTGGAAGCGGACATCATTGCCAAGTACGTTGAAGCACTCAGCCAACCGCAGACCCCAGGGATTACGACTGATTTCCTGCGGGAGCACGGATTTCTGGTCAGCTGAGTGGCTGTATCTTTTATCTAGATGGGGGCAGGTATGGGTCTATCAAGTATTACTGAAGCTCTGGAAGACATAAAGGCCGGGAAATTCATTATCCTGGTTGATGATGAGGACCGGGAGAACGAGGGGGACCTGGCGATGGCCGCGGTGAAGTGTACCGCCGAGGCGGTTAACTTCATGGCCATGCATGCCCGGGGTCTTGTCTGCGTACCGATTACGGGCCAGCGGCTCGATGAACTGAGGATACCATTGATGGTGAGAAACAATACCTCCAGACACTCAACCGCCTTCACGGTCTCCGTGGAGGCCAAGCACCGCATCAGCACCGGAATATCGGCGGCAGACCGTGCAGAAACGGTACGGATACTTGTGGACCCCGACAGTCGGCCGGATGACCTGGTCCAGCCGGGCCATACCTTCCCACTGCGGGCCCGGGAAGGCGGTGTCCTGGTACGGGCGGGGCACACCGAGGCGGTAGTGGATTTTGCCAGACTGGCCGGCCTCTATCCTGCCGGCGTTATCTGCGAGGTTATGAAACACGACGGAACAATGGCCCGTCTGCCGGAGCTAGAGGAGATGGGTGAACGGTTCGGGATTAAGATTGTCAGTATCGCCGACCTGATTGCCTACCGGCGCCGCCATGAGAAGCTGGTACGCCGTGTTGCTGAGGCCAACCTGCCCACAGAGTACGGTGAGTTCACGGCTATTGCCTATAAGAGCGATATTGACCCCGATGAGCATCTGGCGCTGGTCATGGGAGACATATCCACCGAGGAACCCGTCCTGATCCGGGCGCACAGTGAGTGTCTCACCGGTGACGTGTTTGGCAGTCTCCGTTGTGATTGTGGAGAGCAGTTGCGTATGGCCATGCGGAGAATCGCTGAAGAAGGACGGGGTGTTGTGCTGTACATGAGGCAGGAGGGGCGGGGCATTGGCTTCCATAACAAGATACGTGCCTATGCTCTTCAGGACAAGGGGTTGGATACCGTAGAGGCCAATGTTTCACTGGGGTTTGAGCCGGACCAACGAGACTACGGTATTGGCGCCCAGATAATGGCTGACCTTGGATTGCATGAAATCCGGCTACTCACCAACAACCCCAAGAAGACAATAGGCCTGGAGAGTTACGGCCTGAAGGTGGTGGAGACGGTACCGATTATCAGTGAACCGAACCCGCATAATCTGCACTACCTGGAGACCAAGCAGAAGAAACTGGGTCACCATCTGGGGGTGCTCCAGGGAGAAGATGAGCAAACGTAAGTGATCAAAGGATACCTTGAACCGTTGTCCCCTTCTTCCCGCCGGGGAGAACGATGGGAGCGAGGGATCGAGAAACATTCTGCTGATAAGGAGGAAATAGTGAGCAAGCTCTTTGAAGGTATGCTGCTGGGAAAGGGGTTGAAGATTGGGGTGGTTGCCTCACGTTTTAATGAGTTCATCACCGGGAAACTGCTTGAAGGGGCGAAGGATGCGCTGCTTCGGCACGGCGTTATTGAGGATGACATAGACACTGCCTGGGTGCCAGGGTCATTTGAGATTCCGCTGGTGGCTCAGAAGCTGGCCCGGACCAAGAGGTATGATGCCATTGTCTGCCTGGGTGCCGTGGTCCGTGGGGCGACACCTCACTTCGAGTACATTGCCGCCGAGGTGACCAAGGGCATCGCCAAGACAAGTCTGGAGGAAGGACTGCCGATTAGCTACGGTGTAATTACGGCAGACACCCTCGAGCAGGCGATTGAGCGGGCTGGCACCAAGGCTGGCAACAAGGGTTTCGACGCCGCAGTAGACGCCATTGAGATGGCCAATCTGCTCAAGAACATAGGCTGAAGCGTACCGGTTCGTTCCGGACCGGCCTAGTCGGTAACTTTGTAGACGGTATCGCCTCTTCTCACCCTGTCAGGCACCTTGATGCCAATAGCATCTCCCGTCTTGGCCTGTAGCACATTGACGTTGTCGATTTGCATGGAGTCGGCGACGAACTCGATGTCAGTGGTGTGCCCCTTGATATGGAGCTGGTCGCCTGCCTTGATGGTTCCTGTTAACTCAATGCCGGCGACTACCGGTCTGGCAAAGAAATCGCTGACCTTCCCGACTTCTTCCTCAGGCATCAGAATATCCTCCTTTCGTTTTGCCCACAGTATATGCCATCCGGATGAGGCAAATCAAGGCTTGCGTGTTGCAATTATAAGACTCTTACACAGGTAAGCTTGCTCTCGTTCAGACAGAAGGGTGACACAACAGAGTGAGGTGTCGTGGTCATTGCCCAACGCACCACCCTACCTGCAGGTAGAAGGAGTTTTCTTCACATCAAAGCTTTGACATAGGTATCCGCCGTCCAATATAATTGGGCAGACCCGATTTCTGGAGGACATGGTCTTGGCCGAGGAAGAAGGAACCCTGATAACTACCGAGGAGCAGGCAGCGGAAGTGGAGCGCCTCAAGAAGCGGCTTAGCATGCTGGACCAGCGCCTGGATAGTATCGACTCGATGGTTACTGCCGTCGCCGAACGTGTGATGAATCGGCCGATTACCCTCAACATAGTCTGCCCTCATTGTGGAAAGAATGTAGAGATTGACATCATCGGCAACGAGAAGCCCGTCCGCTGACCGGGCCAGGAAACGGGCACATCTATTTTCCTCCATTTGTGGTTGTTTACCCATCTCATTTTATCTAACTAACGTCTATCCCGTAGCCTGTCCGGACCATTGATGCTCTCAAAGAAAGAAAAGACGATATGCCTGAGCTATTAATCATCATCCTGTACTTTCTGGTGGTGGTGGCTGTTGGGTTACATAATCGCAGAAAAGTAAGCAGTATAGACGGCTTCATTGTTGCTGACAGAAAAGGCTCTTCTCTGTTCATCACCGGGTCACTATTAGCCACTATTGTCGGTGGCTCGGCCACGATAGGAATGGCCGGTCTGGGGTTCAGTCGTGGATTAACCGGCAGCTGGTGGTTGCTGGTGGGCACTGCCGGACTGGTTGTCCTCGGCATATTCTTTGCTAAAAAGGTGAGAAACTATGCTCTGTACACCATTCCTGAGCTTATCGAAAAGCAATACGATAGTCGGGTAGCCTTAGCTGGTTCTATACTTATAGTAGTCTCCTGGGTAGGTATTATCGCCGGGCAGATTGTCGCTGCTGGAAAGATAATGAGCGTCCTTGGCATTGGTACCCCACTAATGTGGATGGTCGTTTTCTCCATCGTCTTTATTGCCTATACCATACTTGGTGGTCAGCGGGCCATCATCCGTACCGATACCTTGCAGGCATCCATAATCTTCATAGGAGTATTCGCCAGTCTGGGATTCATACTGAATCAGGTTGGTGGTTTTGACGGGCTGCGGGCAAGCCTCTCGGCGGATAGATTCGCCTTCCCGCTTAGCTCTGAGTTCGATGCTTACGAACTCGTCAAGCTGCTTCTCCTCGTTGGTCTGACCTATGTGGTCGGACCGGATATGTACAGTCGCCTTTTCTGTGCGCGGGACGGTAATGTCGCTCGCAAATCGACTTTCTATGCAGCAGGTATGCTTGTTCCCTTTGCTTTCGGTATCGCATTAATAGGTATGGGAGCGGCCGCCCTGTTCCCCGAGATTGCTGCTGAGCAGGCCTTCCCTACGGTGATAAAGGAGGTGCTACCGCCGTTTGCCGGTGGCATTGTCCTGGCGGCTCTGCTCTGTGCCGTGATGTCTTCGGCAGATACCTGCCTGCTGAGCGCCAGTACTATACTGACGCTGGATATCATCAAGAAGTTCAGGGCCTCGTCTGGTGAAGATAGCATTCTATCCCTATCGCGCTGGATGATACTGGTTGTCGGTATTGTGTCAATGGTCCTTGCCTGGAAACTGGGTGGAGTGATAAGTTCACTCCTGTTTGCCTATACGGTATATACCGCTGGCCTGATTATGCCGGTCATTTTCGGTTTTTATAGGGCGAAGTTGAAGGTAACGTCAACCGGAGCGCTGGCGGCGATGTTTTGTGGTGGAACTGCTGCTGTCGTCAGTAAAATTGCCGATATTCAGTATCTGGATTTGGGCAGTCTCTTGATTAGTGTCCTGGTACTCTTTGGTGTCAGTTTGGTTGATAACTGGCTTAAACCCCGGCGTCTCTCACATATGTCACTTGACTAGAGTCTGGCTGTTTGATAGCATTTCATTAGATGGGCGGTTAGCTCAGTTGGTTAGAGCGTTGCGTTGACATCGCAGAGGCCACTGGTTCAAGTCCAGTACCGCCCACCAT
>DATKWT010000097.1 GCA_035529395.1 Dehalococcoidales bacterium
AGTTGCTGAGAAGCATAGGAGTATATTCTTAAAGCCACGTTAGACAAAACGAGCTTCTGTGAAATGTCAATCAGATGACATACCTGCAAAAACAATACGATCTTTGCCAAATCTTGCGGGAGTAATGTCAACGGCCGATAAATATTACTAACTTATTGAGGTGAATCCCCTTAAACTGGCACTTCCCGCCAAATGCACTATATTTATTATTATGCCGACCATATATATTAGCTTTTGTCACTGAACTTGTCATTCCTTAACAAATAGCCATCGCTAACTTCTTCCCAGAATATCAGCCTCTTCCTATACATTTCTGTAAAACGGAAGGTATAAGTCATCTTTCCGTCAAGGTCGGAGGTTGGCTTGTTCTGTACATGCATATGCAGATGTGGGTGTGTGCTGTAACCTGAGTTACCGATAAGACCCATAAAAGTGCCCGCTTTGACCCAACAAATTGCTTACAGAAGTCGGAAAAAGAATGGGGGAGCAAAGTTGCTCCCCCATGGTGGTTCCCCGGGGCTTCACTAGTCCTGGGGCTCGGTTATTTCGGCCTTGGTATAGGCTTCGTTCACATACCGTGCCGGATGGCTCTGGGCACTGTAGTCCTTGAGGTCCGATATCTCGCGCATGCTGTCCAGCCGGCCCATCTTCTTCAGGCGCTCGTAAATCATTACCCAGGCACAATCCCGCTCATTACTCGTCTCGCACTTACCATCCTTGTAGCCGCCACAGGGACCGTTGACAAGGCTCTTGGCGCACATCGTTATCGGGCAGATACCTCCGTAGTCGGCCAGCAGGCAATTACCGCAGGCGCGGCACTTCTCCGACCAGTTACCCTCGGCCGTGGTTACGCCGATGAAGCGCGTGTTCAGCGCCGGAATTACCGGTTCCGGCACCAGCATTTCGGCGACGAACTGCACCCCGGCGCCGCAGCCCATAGAGAGAACGGCATCGTATTCCCTGGCCATCTCCAGTATCGGCAGGATATATTCCTCGTCACACTGCCGTTGCACGGTGGCTTCACCAATCTCGATTTCGTTGCCGTCCACTTTTCGCGCCATTCTGAGCTGGCTTGCCAGCAGCCCGACCTCTTTTTCGCCACCGGCGTGGCAGACGCTGACGCAGGTACCACAGCCCAAGATTAGCAGCTTCTTGTAGCTGGCTGTCTTCTCCTTGATTTCTTCGAACGGTTTTCTTTCGGCAACTATCATACTCCCACCTTCTCCTTTCTCAGAGGATTGGGGCCGAGACGTATCGCCCTTTCTGTCATCTCATCACAGGCGGCAGCAAACTTCGGCGCATCGGAGGCACCGATGTTGAACATCTCGATTCGCTCCGGCTCCATCCCGACCTCTTTGAGGAGTTCCTTAGCATGCTTTACTTGTTTTTTAGCCCTCAGATTTCCTTCCAGGAAATGGCAATCGCCTTCCTCTCAGCCGGCGACGAAGGCGGCATCGACTCCGTCTTCAAAGGCTCGCAGCAGGTGGAGTGCGTCTACCTTGCCGGTGCACATCAGCTTGACCACCCGCACGTTGGGGGAGTACTCAAGGCGCATCGAGCCGGCAAGGTCGGCTGCCGAGTAGGCGCAGTAGTGGCAGCAGAAAGCGACTACCTTCGGTTCATAAACCTCTGCCATGTCTGTCTCCTTTTCGCAGTTATGCAGTGCTCAACACGGCCGTCTTGGCCATGACCTGTTCATCTGAGTAGTGCTGTAGTTTGATTGCTTTACGCGGGCACATACTGGCGCAGATGCCGCAACCCTGGCAGGCAGCCGCTTCGATTTCGGCAACACCGTCGGCGTTTATCTTCGGCACATCGAATGGACAAGAGCGGACACAGGTCAGGCAGCCAACACACTTGTCCTGTTCCACCACGGAGACAACGCCGCCCACCATGAGGTAGGCCTGCGAGAGGATGGTTACCGCTCGTGACACGGCGCCCCTTGCCTGTGTGATAGACTCCGAAACGGTCTTGGGCGAGTGAGCAAGTCCGCAGAGGTACATCCCGTCGTTGACAAAGTCCAGTGGCCGCAGTTTCATGTGTGCTTCCATGAAGAACCTGTCCTGCGTGAGCGGCAGCTTTAGTCTGCTGGCGAGTTCCTCGGCGTCGTCGTAGGGCCGTATTGCAGTGCTCAGGGTAAGGTAATCCGGCTCCAGCAGGATGTTGGTCCCCAGAACTGAATCAAAAACTCGTACCGTTAATTTTCCCTGGTCCTCGGTGACTTCGGGCTTCCTGTCCACGTCGTAGCGGATGAAGGTTACTCCCATCTCCCGCGCCTGGCGGTAGAGGAGTTCGTTCATTCCGTAGGTTCGAATATCCCGGTAGAGGACGCAGACCTCGATATCAGGGTTCTCCTCTTTCAGTTTGATGGCGTTGGAGACTGCCTGGGTGCAACAGATGCGACTACAGTACATGTGCCCTTCTTCACGCGAGCCAACGCACTGTATCATTACCACTGAGCGCGCGTTCCGGATGCCCTCGTCGCTCCCGGCAATCCTGCCCTCAAGTTCGAGCTGCGTCAGCACGCGGCCGGACTGACCGTACAGATATTCGGTGGGCTTGTACTCGGTGGCGCCGGTGGCAAGGACGACCACGCCGTGTTCTAACTCGGTGATATCACCGGAGGCGGTGGTGATTTCTGTTACGTAGTTCCCGACATATCCGGAGAAACTCCGGATGTTTGCGCCCTTGTAGACGGTTATCTTCGACTCATTCTCTACCTGGTCTACCAGTGAAGACAGCAGTGCCTGCGGTGATTCGGAGCTACCATGGACATAGTGAATGTTCCGCAAATTGCCACCCAACTCGTTTTCTCTCTCAATCAGTACCGAATCGTACCCCTGCCGGGCGAATTCCACAGCGGCCGTCATTCCCGCCAGGCCACCGCCGATGACCAGTGCCCTTCGCTTCACTTCAGCTTGTGATTGGTATAACGGCTCAAGAGTAACAGCGCGGGCAACTGCCATCTGTACCAGGTCTTTGGCCTTGTCGGTGGCTTCCGGCATGTGCAGAGCGTGCACCCAGGAGCACTGGTCACGGATATTAGCCATCTCAAAGAGGTACTTGTTAAGGCAACCCTCACGTATCGTGTCCTGGAATAGCGGCTCGTGCGTGCGTGGACTGCAGGAGGCAACGACGACACGGTTAAGCTCGTTCTCTTCAATGGCGGCGACTATCTTTCGCTGTGTATCGGCGGAGCAGGTGTAGAGGTTTTCCTCAGCATGCACCACGAATGGCAGTGTGGCAGCGTATTCCGCTACACCAGGGACATCAACCACCCGGGCGATATTGGAACCGCAGCGGCAGACAAAGACGCCGATACGCGGCTCCTGTCCTTTCGTATCTTGCTCCGGGGGATATTCCTTCTCCGTCACCAGCGTGCCACGCGCCCCGGCGATGCCTTCCGAGGCAAGGCAGGCGGCACTGCTGGCGCTCATCACTGATTCAGGGATATCCATCGGGGCGTCAAACGCGCCAGCAACATAGATGCCGTCACGCGAGGTGGCATTCGGGTTGAAGTTATCGGTGAGGCAGAACCCGAACCTGTCCAGCTCAATCCCCAGCGTATCGGCCAGGTCCCGGGTACTTGCCGATGGCTGCAATCCCACCGACAGCACGACCATATCGAACTCTTCCGGTACTTTCTGGCCATCCTCACCAACAGACTCTATGAGTAAGTTCTTGCTCTGCTGTAACTCTTTGACTCCGGAAGGGATACCCCTTACATAACGTATGCCAAACCTGTTCTTGGCTGACTCATAGTATCTCTCGAAACCCTTACCATAGGCCCTGAGGTCATTGTAGAATATCGTGGGTTGGATGGTGCTGTCATGTTCGCGGGCGATTATCGCCTCCTTGGTAGCGTACATGCAGCAGACCGAAGAGCAGTATTCTCGGTCGCAGGTCTCATCCCTCGAACCGACGCACTGTATCCAGGCAACTTTCACCGGGTGCTTGCTGTCGGATGGACGTTGCACCTGACCCTGGTATGGACCCGAGGCAGACAGGATGCGCTCGAATTCCATGGCGGTGACAACATTAGACATGCGACCATAACCATACTCGCTCTTAATGGCGGCATCGAACGGTTCAAAGCCGGGAGCCAGGATTACAGAACCGACTTGAAGCTCGACCTCCTGCTCTGTCTGCTCATGCTCGATGGCTTTGGCCTGGCAAGCGGCGACGCACTGGAGACACTCGCTGCACAAGCCACAGTCAAGGCACCGTTCGGCCTCCGCCAGGGCTTCCTCCTCGGTGAAGGTGGCATCAATCTCATCGAAACTGGATGCCCTCCGCTCCAGGGGTATCCTGCTGGCAACGGTCCTTTTCTTCTTCTCGTGCTTGCCGGTTGGAATCGGTGCTGGCTCCTGTTCCTTGTGGTCCCGGTTCTCGTGGAGGTCAATCCCGTTGAGATAGCGGTCTATGGAGATGGCGGCTTCATGACCGTGCTGGATTGCCTCGACGGCCGATTTCGGCCCGGTGACGCCGTCACCACCGGCAAAGACACCTTCCTCATTAGTGGCCAGTGTCATCTGGTCTACGGAGAGCCAGCCGCCCCGGCTGGTTGTGACACCGGTCTCTTTGGGTAGAACCGACAGCTCGGTGGCCTGTCCGATGGCGATAATCACGGTGTCGCAGTCGATTTCAGTGGTGATATCGTGGTCGTAGGTCGGGCTGAATTTTCCCTCATCATCGAATACCGAGGTGCACTTCTCGAACTCGACTCCGGTCACATGGCCGTCCTTGCCAAGAATCTGCCTGGGACCCCAGCGGTTGACAATCCGGGTACCCTCTTCCTCGGCTTCTTCTATCTCCCAGGAGTGTGCCGGCATTTCCTCCGGTGACTCAAGGCAAACAGCCGTAACCTCAGAGGCTCCGAGCCGGCGTGCCGTTCGAGCGACGTCCATCGCTACATTGCCGCCACCGACGACGACTACCCGCTTACCGAGGCTGACTTCTTTGTCCTCGTTGACGTCTCGCAGGAAGTCAAGGGCAAGCGTGACCTGCGGCAGGTCCACTCCCGGTATCGGCAGGCTGCGGCTTAGCTGAGCCCCGATTGCCAGGTAGATGGACTGGTAGCCCTGCGCTTTCACGTCTTTCAATGAGAAGTTGTCGTTTATCGGGGTATTGAGTCTCAGCTCAATTCCCGTGCTGATAATGTCCTCGATATCGGCGGCCAGGATATCCTTGGGAAGCCGGTACTTGGGGATGGCCGATTGAAGCTGCCCGCCGGGAAGGGAGCTTGCCTCGAAGATGGTAACCGGGTAGCCCAGCTTGACCAGGTCGTGGGCACAGGTAAGTCCCGAAGGCCCGGCGCCAACGACGGCCACCATGGGCTTCGAGGTGTCAATTACGGGTTTTTCTTCGGGTGGAATTTCACCTGAATTTCGTTTCTGCCTGACGATATCGGCGGCAAACCGTTTCAGCGGGGCTATACCTACCGGCTCATCAACCTCGTTACGGTTACAGTTTTGTTCGCAGGGGTGGTGGCAGATTCTACCCAGTACCGCCGGCAATGGTATCCATTGTTTAATATGGTCCAGGGCTTCTAAGTACTTGCCCTTTGAGATAAGGGCCACGTACCCCTGGCCGTTACAACCGGCGGGGCAGCTAAGCTTGCAGGGTGGTCTGGCCGCCTTACTGATAAACATGGCACTGGGGATGGCCTGGGGATAGCGCTTGTGGACGGCCTTACGGGTGGTCAGGCCCTGCTCGAAGTCATCTATCAGGTCTACCGGGCATGCCTCAAGGCAGTCACCACAAGAGCTGCACTTTTCAATGTCGATATAGAGCGGTCGCTTGAGCACCTTTACCTGAAAATCGCCGGCTTCTCCTTCCAGCGACTGCACCTGGGAGTTTGAGAGAATCTCTATGTTGAGGTGCTTGTCGACCTCAATCAGCTTGGGGGATATCATGCACATTGAGCAGTCGTTTGTCGGGAAGGTCTTGTCGAGTTGTGACATCCTGCCACCAATGGCGGTGGTCTCTTCTACAAGGTAGACCTTGAAACCGGAGTTGGCCAGGTCCAGGGCGGACTGCATACCGCAGATGCCTCCGCCGACGACCATCACAGCACCGACTTTCTGCTGGTCGGACTTCTCTTTGCTACCGTTGTTACTCAATACTGCACCTCTCTCAGAGCAAGCCCTTCTGCTTGAGCAGTGGTCTGGGGTCCACTATGTGTCTTGAGAACCATTTCCCGGCCGAGGGGTGTCCGAACGCCAGTCCCATTAACTCCGTGAAATAAAGGATGGGGACGCCATATTTCTTACCTGTCTCTCGCGAGATATCTTCCTGAGCCCTGTCCAGGTTGGACTGGCACATCGGGCACCCGGAAACGATGCAATCCGCTCCGGCCTCCTGAGCCATATCCAGGAGCTTCTGTATCATCTGTTGGGCTACCCGGGGCAGGGTGAGGACATGGCCTGCCCCGCAACAGTCCGTCTTGTATGACCAATCCCGGACATCCGCACCCACTGTTTTCATCAGGTTGTCCATTGATTCCGGGTTGTCCGGGTCGGTGACATCGGTGACTCTGGGGGGCCTGGTGATGAGGCAGCCGTAGTAACAGACAACGCTAAGACCCGCGAGCGGTCTGGTTACTTCTGGTAATATCACGTCTTCGCCAACGTCTTCCCAGAAGAAATCGGCGAGGTGCTTGACCTGAAAGCCGCCCTGGTATTTATCGGCAGCCCCTTCTGTGGTCGTATCGGCCAGTAGCTCTTTCTCTGCCGCTCTCAGCCTTGAATAGCAGGCAGCACAGGGGACGACGAGGTCCATTCCCACCTGGCCGGCCAGCCTGAGGTTCCGCTCGGGTAATGCCAGAGCTAACTCATTACTGGTTGCGTGGGCAGAGGAAGCTCCGCAGCAGTTCCAGTCCTCCAGTTCCGCCAGATTGACCCCGAGTTTCTCGGAGACTGCCTCGGTGGACTCGTTGTACTCCCTGGCGATACCATGAAGGGAGCATCCCGGATAGTATGAAACTTCTACCACTATCCTGTCACCCCCGCTTTCTTAAACATATCTTTTATCTGACGTTTTCCTCGTAGCCTGGGAGGCAAGAGCTTAATCTTTCCGCGGGTGAACATCGCCAGGCCGGTGCTGACCTGTTTGAGAAGGCCGCGAATCCCCTCACTCCTGAGGGTAAAGTCTACTGCCATCTCAGTTTCATGTACCCGGCCGTGTCTCCGAATAGAAGAGAGGAAGGCAGAGTGGAATAGAGGGACGTTTCTCTGTGACGGTTTGACTCCCTCACGCTGTGCCAACTGTCTGAGAGTGTCCATGACACGGGTAATGTTAATGTTGTTGGGGCATCTCGTCGCGCAGGTCTCGCAAGAGGCGCAGACCCATATGGTATCGCTGCGAAGGACTTCGTCGACCAGACCAAGGTGAAGGAGGCGTATTGCAATGTGAGGGACAAGGTCCATGGCGAAGGTTACCGGACATCCATTTGTGCACTTCTCACACTGGAAACAGACGGATATCCGTTCCCCACTCAGCTCCTCAACCATCTTTCGCTGCGACGGGTTGGGTATAATTTCCTGGGGCAATTGCGCAATCGACACGTTCCTACCTCGCCTAATCGCCGGTCACATCAGCGGGCAGATGCCCAGCCTGCGGTGACCAAAGCGGCTTCTTCTCCTGCCTCGGCCTAAAGCCCGGCGGCCTCAAGGACTTCCGGTACTCTCTTTTCCCAGCCGATAGCCATAATATGCACCCCTTGACAGAGGCCTTTCATCTCGTTGATAAGTCGAGCGGCAATCTCAACGCTTGTTTTAGCCCGTTTCTCGGTCTTTTCCATCTCCTCGATGAGCTCGTCGGGGACGTGAATTCCGGCAATGGACTTGTTCATAAACCGCGCCATACCGGCCGACCTGAGGAGTACAATACCCACCATTACCGGCACATTCAGCGGGGCTACGGCCTTCATGAACTCCTCGAGCTTCCTCGTGTCGTATACCGCCTGGGTCTGGAAGAACTGCGCTCCGGCCTTGACCTTTTTCTCCATCTTGATTAACTGAGGTTCCAGGGGCTCGGATTCGGGTGAGACCACAGCACCGAGACAGAACTCGGGCGCTCCTTCAAGATCGTTCCCGGAAAGGTCTTTCCCTCCTTCCAATTGCCTGGCAGCACACAGCAGCGACACAGAATCGAGGTCAAACACTGGCTTCGCCTGAGGGTGGTCACCCAAAGAAACAGAATCACCGGTGAGGCAGAGGACATTAGTAATTCCCAACGTGTAGGCACCGAGTAGGTCTGACTGGAGAGCGATGCGATTACGGTCCCGGCAGGTCATCTGGAAGATGGGTTCCAGACCGCTCTCCTTGAGAAGACGGCAGACGGGTAACGAACCCAGTCTCATTACGGAACTCTGCTGGTCGGTGACGTTCAATGCGTCAACTCTACCGCGCATCAGTTCGGCGATTTCGAGCATTTCCTTTATATCAACACCCTTTGGCGGGCCGATTTCAGTAGTGATGATGAACTTCCCTTGCTCTGCCAACTGGGCGATGTTCATTATGTAGAAGCCTCCTTCTCTCTCCACTCAAGAGCCTGCATTATCGCAGGCTCCAGGTTTTCGGGCGGTCGAATCTTACTATAGTCTTTTGGCGTCAGTATCATGCTCATCCTATCGAGACGCCACAGCTCCTTGAGTCGATTGTATCTGGGGTTTCCCATTTCAACCCACGATGAGGCGCCATGCTCCTCAGCGTCGCTAGCAACATAGTACTTCCATGACACCTGTCTGTCAATCTCCAGTACGGAGTCCTACATTGGTTCACTCCATACCTTGTGCTACCTCTGATGTGGTCGGTCACCACGATTCTGTAAAGGGAGTCACGGATTCTCGTGCCTGGTACCCGGGCGTGAGGTGATGACTCAATAAGGGCACCCCTGTATCTACCAGGTAACAAATCGTCAATTTGTTCACTCTGTCATCTTGCAATATACTATATTTAATCGATCGGTTATATCAGCAACGATTGACATGGAGCATTATGCCCGGTGCTGAAATTGTGACTGATTGAACCGACGATTTGGTAAGATCGGACATCCGACCTCAGGAAGGAGACAAAATGGCAACCCCAGTGCAACCAGAGAATGATGTGAGCTATCAGATCAAGGTGACGCTAAAGGGAAGTAAACCACCGATCTGGAGGCGTCTCCAGGTGCCTGGCGACATCAGCTTGCATAACCTGCACCTAACTGTGCAGGTAGCGATGGGCTGGACTAACTCGCATCTGTATCGTTTTGACATTGAAGGCGAGCAATATGGCGAACCTCACCCAAAGGATAAGTTACATGGTCTGGCAAGGAGGAACTCCAGGACCACCAAACTGAGCAGGGTGGTGCCCATGGGGAAAAGCAAGTTTATCTACGAATACGATTTTGGTGATGGTTGGGAACACCAGATCGTGGTGGAGAAAATTCTGCCGGCGCAAGCTGGGGTGAGTTATCTGGTTTGTATGACAGGGAGACGTGCCTGTCCGCCAGAAGATTGTGGCGGAGTCTGGGGTTATGCGCGTCTGTTAGAACTCTTCTCTGACCCCACCCATGAAGAATACGATGAAATGAGGGAGTGGCTCGGTGGGGACTTTAACCCTGAAGAGTTTGACCTTGAGGGGACCAACGACGCGTTGAAATACTTGGCTGAAGATGATGTTGCATCTAAGTCGAAGGTTAAGATTGGAAGAAACGACCCATGTCCCTGCGACAGTGGGAAGAAATACAAGAAATGCTGTGGGGCAACCAGTAAACCGATATCGCTTCCTGATCGGAGATTGATGGAGCGTAATTTACTATCTATTCAAAAGCTGATGGCAAACCAAAATTTCCAGTCCGCTGACGAGATGAATGCCTATCTTAAACAATTTTCCGGAGTAGGTCGCATTCCCCAATTAAACCCTGAGACTCCATTGGAAGAGGCACAGGAACTTATTTATCAGGCATTGGAAAGCACAGAGAAAAAGGAGCGAATACATCTGGCGATGGAATCCCTCAAGGTATGCGATAATTGTGCCGATGCCTATGTACTTTTAGCGGAAGAGGCTGCTGAAACAATCGAGCAGGCGCGAGATTGGTATCGGAGAGGTATGGACGCAGGCGAGCGTGCTTTGGGACCTGAGGTATTTACCAAAGAGGCGGGTAATTTCTGGGGCATAATTGAGACACGACCATACATGCGGGCTCGTGAAGGGCTGGCTGATTGTCTCTACTCTCTTGGTGAGCATGATGCTGCCATGGAGCACTATCGGGACATACTGCGATTGAATCCCAACGATAACCAGGGTGTTCGTTACAAACTGCTGATCTGCTTGATGGAGACAAATGACATCAACGCTGCCAAGGAGTTGCTCGGGCAGTATCCAGACGAATACTCAGCAGACTGGTTTTTCACGCGGGCGTTAATCGCCTTTATCCAGCACGGTACCGGTCAAGAATCGAATAAACAACTCCGGCAAGCGATGCAGTATAATCCCCACGTTGTTCCTTACTTGCTTGGGCAGAGAAGATTGCCCCGTGCTCTTCCGAATCGAATTGGTTTTGGCGATGAGGATGAAGCTGCATCATATGTTGCCGAATTCGCAGATGTGTGGCTTGGCATCCCTGGTGTGTTGGAGTGGGTGAAGGCAGTAACTCGAGGCAAGAGATAGGTTATGCTCAAGCTCGAAGTTCCCGTCGCAATACAAATCTCGGTGCTTATATACGGGTGCTCTGTCAAACATTCATTTTTAGCCCAAAGTCTTAGACTTGCACAATAAGCCAGAATGTTGCATTGCATTATGAATCCCTGTCCGTGCAGCACATAGTTACAGCAGTTGCGAGGGGAAGTGAGATATAGTAGGAGTAATTACACTAACGCTGTTGACTCTTGACAAACTGTGGTATATATTTGTCTCGAATAGTACATTCAATAGTACACTCAGGGAGGTACAATCATATGGAAAAGACTTCTACTGGATTGGATGAGAACATTGCAGGATTGCTGTGCTATGTTTTGGGATGGATAACCGGGATTATATTCCTCCTGATTGAGCAGGATAACAAGTTTGTTCGCTTCCACGCTACGCAGTCGATTATCGTGTTTGGTATTGTCACCGTTGCTGGTATCATCCTCAGTTTTGTGCCCTTCGTTGGCTGGCTTGTGCCAGCGATCAGCTTCATACTCTGGGTTGTACTTATGGTTAAGGCCTATCAGGGAACAAAATACAAGATACCCTGGGCGGGTAATCTAGCAGAGAAATGGGCTGGCTAATTAGCTTCATAAGCTGTTGGGACGAACCCCTCGGTATACAATTACGACGTAAGCTTCTGTGATTGTTATGCAATAACCACGGCTAACAAAACATCTTATTGTGCAGGGCTACGTAATGTGCCGTCGTTTCCTAACCAACCGCCCGTTTTGTAGGATAATAGTGTGTTTGATTCATACGCCGGTAGAAAAGGCAGCTTGCTCTAGCACTCGGTCGTCAACGAAGATGGGTGCATGTGTCCTGATGCCAATAGCGACCGCCTGAGGAAGCGGACACTTAACCTCTTGGCGGCTATTCTGAAAGACAACCATCAACTCGGCATGGAACACATTATCCTCGAGACGATTGATTACTACTGACTCCAGTCGGGTAAATCTAACGTCGATGCCAGCCGCTGCATCGAGGGTTTCCAAGGGAAGGTCAGAATGTCCTGACTTGGGAGGAATCAACTCTCTTCGGATGATGTCAGCCTGATATGGACCCATGTAGATAGGGAGATAGCGTTCAGCCCCATTCTCTTTTAGAATCAGGGACCACTCATCACTCAACAGGTTGCGTCTCACCGAATCAATAGTAACCTTTGTTGTCAATCAGCGAAATGGGACACTTTTTAAACCGAACACTTTGGCATAATCAGACGGCATTAACAAGCTCCCTGAGGTCTCGGTTGTAGTCTCTGCGGCGATTAATCGTTTGTATTTGCACCTCCTTTCGGCGTTGCAGGATCTGCTCCTTTCTGCCATACAAGACATCGGCAGGCGTCACGTTGCCGAGTGCCTTGTGGTAACGGTGGTAGTTATAGTAGTCGACGAAGTCAGCAATTGCCCTCTCAAGTTGGCCAGGGAGTTCATAAGGGATCTGGTTCACCTCCCGCTTGATGCTCTGGTGATAACGCTCCAGTTTCCCGTTGGTCTGGGGATGGTAGGGTGCTGCCAGGATATGGCTGATGCCCACCAGTAGCAGGTAGTCCCGGAAGGTCCTGGAGACGTAGCCCGCCCCGTTGTCCGAGAGCAGCCTGGTGCGATCCTCGACAGGCACATCGGTCATGCCGGTAGCGTCCACTGCTTCCTGGATCACTTCAATAAGGGAGTTAGCCGACATGTCTTTCTGCAGCTTCCAGGCCAGGATGAACCGGGAGTAGTCGTCCATCACAGTCACCAGGTAATAGTAGCCCCATCCAACCACCCGGAAGTAGGAAGCGTCGGTAGCCCACATCTGGTGTGGCCCCTTGGTCTTGGTATGGTATTCCTTCCCCGCCACGAGCTGCACCTCCAGCCGTTTCACCAGCCCTTCCCTTCTTAGAATGCGGTAAACTGTTGATTCGGATACGGCAAAGCCAGCGTTGTCTGTGATCCAAACAGCCAGTTGCCGGCTGCTGAGCTCAGGAGACTCCCGGGCTATCGCCAGTATCCTGTCTTCTTCTTCCGGAGTGATCCGGTTCCACGGTCTTCCCTTGTATCTTGAGTGGGACTCCAGACCATGGCACTGTCCCTGGCGCCAACGGTAGTATGTGCTCCTGGCTATCCCCAGTTCCGATAGTGCCTGACGCTTACGTCTGGCCACGGTTTCCACCTTGGCCAGGATTACAGCTTTGCCCCCGGCGCTCATGTGGCGTCGCCGTTGTAGCCCTCCACCGGTGGAATAGCCGTTTTTTTAAGACGGTAAACTTCCAGGGAGAGGTCAGCCACCAAGTGCTTGAGATCGGTGTTCTCCCGCTTTATCTGCTCGATCTCCTGGCGAGTGGCATCCCTGACGGTATCCCGTGTTAACCGTTCCTTCCCAGCCTCCATGAAGTCCTTGGTCCAGGCGTAAAAAGCTCCCGGCTTTATCCCTTCCCTGCGGCAGAGATCCCTTAC
>DATKWT010000098.1 GCA_035529395.1 Dehalococcoidales bacterium
GTTATCGGTAGTGGCATTGCCGGGCTGCTCCACGTTCTCCTGGCCCGCGCCCTCGGAGCAAGCCACATAGTCGCCACTGACATTGACGAGTATCGATTGGAAGCAGCCAGGAGATTCGGGGCAGACATCGCCCTGCAGGCATGCGAATATCGGCCGGAGCGTTTCCGCGAGGTGAATTCGGGAAGGTTGGCCGACCTGGTGATAGTCTGCACCGGTGTGATATCCGCTATCAACCAGGGCCTGGAATCCGTGGAACGCGGCGGGACGATACTGCTGTTCGCACCAACCGACCCGGGCGTTACCATCCCGGTGTCTATCAACGACTTCTTTTTCCGCAATGACAGAACTATTGCCACGACCTACGCGGGCAGCCCGGCCGACCACCAGACGGCGCTGGACCTGATTGCCGCCGGCACTGTCCGGGTAGACCCTATGATTACCCAACGCCTGGGTCTGGCGGAGACGCAGGAAGGCTTCCGGCTTGTCGCCGAGGCGACGGAGTCCATCAAGGTCATCATCGAGCCACAGCGGTAGCTGCCGTAATCCCTGTTACTATCTCGGTGCCGGCCTGGGGAAGGTGTTTATCCGCCCACCGTCGACAACCAGGGTATGCCCGCTGATGTAGCTGGCGGCGTCGGAAGCCAGGAAAAGGGCCGCAGCAGCAAGCTCTTCCACCTCGGTGAGCCTTCCCAGGGGCAACTGCGTCATAAATCCCTTGAAGAGCTCTACGTTGGTGTTCTCGGTCTTGACCACGGTAGGAGCCAGACCATTGACCCGGATGTTGTACTCCGCCAGCTCCGCGGCCAGCAGCTTGACCATCATTTCGTCAGCAGCCTTTATGATGCTGTAAGCGCCCTGTCGACCCGTGGGCCGGATGCCTGCGGTGGAGACCATGTTGATAATGCTGCCTTTGTTCTTTTCTATCATCACCCTGGCTGCCGCCTGGGCACAGAGGAAGTACCCTTTGACGCCAATGTTGATAGTGGTGTCCCAGTCTTCTTCGGCAAGCTCGACCAGGGGGCCCCGGGCGTAGACCACCGCGTTGTTGACCAGGATATCTATCGTCCCGAACTCCTGAACAACACGGTCGACAAGGGCATCAACCTCACTCTTCACGCCGACATTCGTTTTCACCGCCAGGGAACGCCGCCCCAGCGCCCTTATCTCTTCGGCCACCTTCTCCAGGTCGGGCAGGGTACGACCACATACCACCACATCGGCACCAGCCTCGGCAAAGGTCAGTGCAATCGTCCTGCCGATCCCCCTCTTTGCGCCGGTTATCAGGGCTACTCTACCAGTCAGAGAAAAGTCCGGAAGTGTCATTTTCCCACTCCTTTTACATTGCTAGTCCTCAGTTACAGAAATACCAGGTAGTATGTTCCGCAGGGTAAGACCCTTCGTTACACTCAGGGTGACACACTATTGTCATGTCATTCTGAGTTTCCCTGCTGGCTTTGCCAACAGGCCGAAGCCGAAGAATCTATAAAATTTAAGCGGATTTGTGCGACCAGGTACTAGTCCATGCTGGCAGGTTAACACCGGTCTACCCCACCGGTCAAGGCGAGGGTGTTTACAGCCTGCCGGAACAGGGCAATTTGGATACTCCTTATAAAACGGTCTGACTACATCCGAAGGAACGTTAGTATCCGGAAGTTAATGTTGACAGGTCGTGCCGGATTCCACTACGATACTGACAGCCCGAAAAGGACATTTGCCGGCTGGTCCGGCCAGCATACCCTGAACTGCCAGACGGTTACCAGCCGGGTCTTACAGAAGCACAACAGAAGGAGGGCCAATATGGTCTCAGAGGAATCAGAGAAGCTGGCAGCGTTCCGACAGGAGGTCCGCGACTGGCTGCGGGCAAACCTGCCCGAAGGTTGGGGAACGCCTGAGTACCAGATGCCGGAGCGGCTCAGTGAAGAGGCGCAGGCACTGGGCGAAGAGTGGACCAGGAAGCTGTACGACGCCGGCTACACTGCCTTCGGCTATCCCGAAGAATATGGTGGCATTAAACGTCCCCGGGAAGAGATAGTCATCATCCGCGAGGAGATGATGCGCTGCGGCACACCACCGGGCCCGATGTCCCAGGGTCTCCTCATGGTAGCACCCACTATCCTGACTCACGGGCAGGAGTGGCAGAAAAATCGTTTCATTCCCAAGATTCTGAGCGGTGAAGAAAGCTGGTGCCAGGGCTTCTCTGAGCCTGACGCCGGTTCCGACATGGCAAATGTCCGCACTACCGCGGTACGCGATGGCGATGAATGGGTGGTCAACGGACAGAAGGTCTGGACAAGCAACTGGAAGTTCGCTGACTACGGTCTGCTCGTCTGCAAGACAGACCCGGATGCACCGCGACACCGCAACCTGAGCTACTTCATTTTCGACTGTAATGCCCCCGGCTTCAGCCGAAGACCGCTCCGCCAGATGACCGGCGAGGCCGAGTTCGGCGAGATGTTCTTTGATAACATGCGTATCCCCCATGAAAACCTGCTCGGTGAACTTGGCAGGGGCTGGTACGTTGCCCTCACCAGCCTTGCCGCAGAGAGGTCCGGCGGTGCCGGTATGGCTTTTGTGGGAGGCGGAAGCGCAGTCGGCGCCCGCCGCATCCTCTGGGGAGTAGATGCCATCGTCGAATTGGCCAAGAAGACCAGCCGACGCGGTAAGATACTCTGGGATGACCCCATATTCCGCCAGAAAATAGCCCAGTTTGCCATCGAGGGCGAAGCCCTCATGTATAGCGCCATGCGTGCCGCGGCCCGCCGGCGCAAGGGAATCGACCCCGGCAACGACATGTCCGTGGGCAAGAACTTCTCCGCGGAAATGAGGCAGAGACGCGGAGATATGGTGATGGAGATGCTCGGGGCATACTCCCAGATGGTGCCGGGTTCCAAGCTGGCGGTCGATGAGGGGATGTGGGTATACCAGATGCTCCGCTCGCGTGGCGCTACAATTGAGATGGGCACCTCGGAAATCAACCGCAATATCATCGCCGAGAGGATACTGGGACTGCCCAGGTAGTCCGGGTACTTGTTCTATTATAAGAGTAAAAACGCTCAGTGACGTTAAGGAGCACCAAGTATGGAATTCAGCCTGAACGAAGAACAGGAAATGCTCAAGACCATGGCCCGGGACTTCCTGGAGAATGAATGTCCCAAGACGTTTGTCCGGGAAATGATGGATGATGAGGATGGCCATTCGCCCGACCTGTGGAAGAAGATGGCCGAAGTAGGCTGGCTGGGCCTGATACTACCCGAGGAATATGGCGGGAGCGCGATGAACTTCCGCGACCTGGCCGTTCTCTGCGAAGAGATGGGCCGAGCCATGATGCCCGGCCCCTTTCTTTCCACCCTGCTCATGGCGGGACTGCCCATCCTCGATGCGGGTACGGATGAACAAAAGAGCAAGTTCCTCCCTATGATTGCCAATGGAGAGGCGGTCTTCACGCTGGCAGTCACCGAGGAAGACGGTGACTTCTGGCCTGAAGGGGTACAGTTAAAAGCTACCAGGATGGGCAATGACTATGTCCTCAACGGCACCAAGTACTTCGTACCTGACGCCAGGGCAGCGGACTATATCATCGTGGCGGCCCGCACCCGCCGCTCCGAGAACCCCGAAGAGGGAATCACTCTCTTCCTGGTAGACACCTCGGAATGGGGTACCTATGTCGCCCCACTGAAGGGTATAGACGAGACCAGAAAGCAGTACGAACTGGTCCTCACCAGGGTGGCTGTTCCCAGCAGGCACATCATTGGCGAAGTCGACAAGGGCTGGCCAATCCTCCAGGATATGGCTCTCAAAGCGACGGCGGCACTCTGCGCCGAGATGGTTGGCGGCTGCGAGTGGATACTGGAGACTACCGTCAACTATGCCAAGGAGAGGGTGCAGTTCGGCGTGCCCATCGGCAGCTTCCAGGTGATAAAACACAAGTGCGCCGACATGTACTCCGCACTTGAGTATGCCCGGTCCCTGATGGAAGCCGCCGCCGAGGCAATCAGAGAGGACAACTCCGATGCCCCGGTACTGGTTTCAATTGCCAAGAGCTACTGCTCCGATGCCTACAAGCTGATAGCAGACCACGGCATCCAGATACACGGCGGTATCGGCTTCACCTGGGACCACGACCTGCACCTTTACTTCAAGCGCGCGCGCTCGTTCGATATTGCCTTTGGTGACAGCACCTACCACCGGGAGCTTATAGCCCGGAGTCTCGACTGATACCTGCCGGAGCAGGAGACAGACAGGATAGCGGGACCCACTCTTAATACAGCCCCTATCCTGACCTGAATAGGGCCCACCTCACTCTACGGCTTAAACGATAACCGGAAAAGCCATATGGATACCGTTTCTATCCATATAAGCAGAACCAGGTAAAAGGAACGCTGCAATAGTCCCGGAGCAGGTACATGCGATTGTACGGCAAAGACTATCGATAATACCAGCCCTAAGAATGAGGCAGCGATAGTGAACCAGGTAAAGCCGAACCACGATGGCTTTTTATAGACGCTCCCAGCGAACATCCACATACCCAGAAGGATTGACAAACAGGAAGTGATAATAGCTGTATTGTGTACGATGCCTTCCGGATTTAGAGGGGTGCTGCTCCCACCAGGTGTATCTTGAAAAACACCAGCAAGAATCATTGAGATACCGTAAATGGTTAGCGAAAACCAGGCTATGTGAGCTTTTATTCCGTGCTGAAGCCTAAGATACAATGCGTAAGAAAAACCAATTATTAACACTCCGTAACTGATAAAACCGGCAGTCATCAGTTCCGGATTTGCGCTCCCCTGGTCACTTAACTTGCTGACTGTGTTCGTGATGTGATTGTAACCCGGTGTCAGATGTCCGGCGAGAAGGATAAAGAATAGCATTGCAGGAGGCGCCAGCATGCCGCAAATAGAGAGTATCCGGGATAAATAAACTTTGGCCATTAGAAAGATTTTAATGGAGGATTCAGGACCCTGTCAAAAAAGTGATTTCATCGGCCTGATGTATTGGAGATAACATCCAAACAAGTCCTGGTGAGATTGGTGTTCTTTTTCTTCAGATGTAATGTAGTGAGTAATCCATATTAGTTGCAATCTCAGGTAATCAGTAGTATCATTTACCCGCCCTTCTGTTCCTTATGGTAAGAATGAGCACATCAGTACATAACAATAGGTCACCTGTCACTTGTGGTGAGAGGAGCGAAGACAGTTGAGGATATGTCTACTGTCCTACAGGGGCAACCCTTATAGCGGTGGGCAGGGCATATACATCTACTATCTCTCCAGGGAGCTCCGTGACCTTGGCCACGAGGTGCATGTCATATCCGGGCCACCCTACCCGGAAGTAGTGGACGGTATCACACTGCATAAGCTGGAGAGCCTGAATCTCTACGAGTCTCCGAACACCTTCTGGCAGGACCTTTCCCGTGTGCGTAATCCCCTTCGTTTCTACGAGTTCCTGATGGTGTGCCTGGGGACACTCCCGGAGATGCTGACCTTCAGCATACGTGCCTACAACCGGATACGTGCCCTTCAACCCAGACTCAAGTTCGACGTCATCCATGATAACCAGTGCCTTGCCTACGGTCTGCTCCTGATGAAGCGCCTCAATATCCCGGTTGTCGCCACGATACACCACCCCATCCATATCGACCGCCAGATAGAACTGGACCAGGCCGAGAGTCTCCGGGAAAAGTGGCGATTATGGCGATGGTTCTCCTTTATTGGAATGCAGCGCCGGGTTTCTCCCCGACTGGACAGGATAATAACCGTCTCCCGGAAATCCGCCGATGACATACAGCGCTTCTTCAAGGTACCCGAGAAGCTGCTGCGAGTTGTCCTCAACGGTGTCGACATCGACTTCTTCCACGGCGATGGACACATCCCCAGGGAACCTGACAGCCTGATAATGGTCAGCAGCGGCAACGGGCATACCAAGGGACTACCCTATCTGCTCCAGGCCTTACACAAGCTCCGGAATGAGGCCAGTGTCAAGCTGACCGTGGTGGGTAATGGTGACCCGCAGGCCGAGCCGGCCACGCTGGTCAGGGAATACGGACTCGAAGACACCGTCCGCTTCACCGGCAAGATTAAAAGGGAGGAGCTCGCCAGTCTCTATGCCACAGCCGAGATAGCCGTAGTCCCCTCTCTCCACGAGGGCTTTGGCTTTCCCGCCGCTGAAGCAATGTCTTCCCAGCTTCCGATAGTATCCACAATAGCCGGGGCACTCCCGGAGGTGGTCGGTAAGGATGGCTCTGCCGGTATCCTGGTACCTCCACGCGATGCCGACGCCCTCGCGGGCGCACTCAAGTACCTCCTTGCCAACAAGCAACTGGGCAGGAACATGGGCGAAGCCGGGAGGAAGCGAGTGGTCGAGAACTTTAGCTGGCGGCAGGCGGCCAGCCAGACGGTACAGGTGTACGAGGAGCTTTTGTGAATGCTCACGGTAGACTACGAAATCCTTGGAATCAAGGCGGGAGAGCGGGTACTGGATGTCGGCTGCGGCGAAGGAAGGCACTCCGGCCGGGCATATAAAGAGGCCGGGTGTACCGTCTGTGCCCTGGACCTTGACCAGGCCAACGTACTCAAGACCAAGTATCTTCTCCAGCTCATGGACGAAGAAGGACAGTCGCCAGGCAGATACCTGGCTCTCCGGGGAAATGCCCTGCATCTACCCTTTCGGGATACCCACTTCGACAAGGTTATCTGCTCCGAAGTACTGGAACACGTTCCCGATGACGTGCAGGCAGTGCAGGAGCTTACCCGTGTCCTCAAGGACGACGGCACACTGGCAATCAGCGTACCCACCTATTTCAGCGAGACCGTCTACTGGAGACTGTCCCCGGACTACCACCATCAGCCTGGGGGGCATATCCGGAAATACCGTCAGCGGCAAATAGTGAGCCTGCTGCGCCAGCAAGGTCTGACCATCTACACCACCCGACGCAAGCACGGCCTGCACTTCTTCTACTGGCTGCTCCGCTGTCTCTCCGGCATCAAGCGGGAGCAGGCGCGGGTGCCTGCCATATACCACCGCTTCCTGGTATGGGACATCATGCACAAGACGCGGCCAGTCCGTCTCCTGGAGAACATGCTCAACCCGTTTCTTGCCAAGAGTGTCGTACTGTATGTCCACAAAGACCGCAAGGAGCCGGCGAATGCTTAGCTCCAGAATGACGGCGTCCGAGTTGCGGGAGTTCGTCAACAGGACGGGGGCTTTCATTGCCGCCCACCAGTTGCCCTCCGGGGCTATCCCCTACTACCGGGATGGGGTAATAGACCCCTGGGACCATGTGGAGTGTGCCATTGCCCTGGATATGTGCGGCATGTCCGATTCTGCCGCCAGGGCCTACCGATGGCTGGCCGAGCTACAGAACCCTGACGGTAGCTGGTGGTATACCTACCGGGACAACCGGCCGGAAGAACCGGCCAAGGACAGCAACCACAGCGCCTACGTCGCCACCGGTGTCTGGTACCACTACCTGGCTACCAGAGACAGGACCTTCCTCGACGAGATGTGGCCCGTGGTGGAAAACGGCCTTCACTTCACCCTTGGCCTGCAGCAACCCACCGGGGAGGTCTACTGGTCACGGGACCCCGGAGGCAACCCCTGGCCAAGCGCTCCCCTGAGCGGGTCGAGCTGTATCTACCTGAGCATAGTCAATGCGCTCAAGATAGTCGATGTCCTGGGGATTCAGCGACCGGAGTGGGAAAAAGCAGCCCGCAAGCTGGCCAGTGCTATCCGGGAACAGCCCCGGCTTTTCGACGTCCACGGTGACAACCACCGCGGCTACGCCATGAACTGGTACTATCCCATCCTGACCGGCTTGATATCCGGAGAACGGGCCAGAGAGCGTATTACCGGACAATGGGACAGGTTCGTAGTCGATGGCCGGGGGTGCAGGTGCTCCCTCGACCAGCCCTGGGTCACCGTGGCCGAGACCTGTGAACTGGCGCTGGCGCTGGCCGGTATCGGTGATATGGACAGGGCGAACATGCTGCTCGAATGGGCACTCCGGTTGCAGGACTCGGACGGCGGTTTCTGGACCGGAATAAATGTCGACGAGCAGCTAATCTACCCCCCTGACGAGAAGACCACCTGGACGGCGGCAGGGGTGATAATCGCCTCCCTGGCCGATACGGAGAACTCGCTGTTCGCGAATCTGTGAGGTTAGTGTGCTGCAACGCATCTTTCGGCGACTGCTTCCCAGGAGAGACCCCTCCAACGACTGCGTTGGCAACGACTGCGTTGGCAACGACTTCGTCGGCTACGAGGTACTGCTGGACTTTATCAGGGAGCGTTCCCTGCACCGGCTGGAAGGTGACCTGGTCGAGATTGGCTCCTTCATGGGCGGCGGGACCGCCAAGCTGGCCAGGTTCGCCCGCAGGCACGGCAAACGCGTCTTCGCTATCGATGTCTTCGACCCCGGTGCGGATACCACCGCAACTGAAGACGGAGTGATGATGTGCGATATCTACCAGGCATTCCTCGAAGGGCGCTCCCAGCTTGAAGTCTACCGGGAGACCACCCGTGGCCTGGACAACATTGTTACTATCGTTGAGGACTCGAAAGCGGTCTCATTTCCCCCGGAACAGAGGTTCGTTTTCGGATTCATCGACGGCAACCACCGGCCGGACTACGTCCGTAACGATTTCAACCTCATCTGGTCCAACCTCGTTGCCGGCGGCGCTCTCGGCTTTCATGACTACAATTTCGGACTGCCCGAGGTTACCCGCTGTATAAACGACCTGATGGCGGAGCACACCGACGAAACAGGTGAAGTGCGCGAGATTGAAACACAGCACATTATCCTGCTAGTCAAGAAGCATACTACGGGTGGAGGCTAGTACTCAGTTGCAGAAATACCAGGTAGTATATGCTGCGATCACAGCAGGGTGATGAAAAACTCTTTCGACCAACCCCCGTACGGCCCATCTGTGCCGTCTGGGCCACACGGGATAGGGCGTACACCAGTGCGTGTGTTCTGTTGGGTGGAAGCCGAATCAAGGGGGACACCCCCTTGAAATCCCCCTCAAGAGGGGGCGCCTCTCAGAAGAGGCAGGCCCATCAGAATGGGCACCCCCTCTTTAACACCCCAAAGCGGTGTGAAGGACAATTTCCGGCAAGGTTCATTCGCAC
>DATKWT010000099.1 GCA_035529395.1 Dehalococcoidales bacterium
GTCAGGACCACTACGGAGGCACTGGCCGCCGTCCTGGGAGGTACTCAGTCCCTGCACACCAACTCGCTTGACGAAGTGCTGGCATTGCCCTCCGATTTCGCGGTTAATATCGCCCTGCGTACGCAGCAGATAATCGCCGAGGAGACCGGAGTGGTAAATACAATCGACCCGTTGGCCGGTTCCTATTTCGTCGAAGCCCTGACCAGCCGGATTGAGGAGCAGGCCTGGGAATATATCGAGAAAATAGACGCGATGGGGGGCATGCTGGCCGCAATTGAGACGGGCTTCCCACAGAGGGAAATCTCCAGTGCCTCATATGAATATCAGCAGCGGGTGGACCGGGCGGAAAGGGTTGTCGTGGGGGTCAACAAGTATGCTACCAATGAGGAAACTCCGGTGGAGGTACTCAAAATCGACGAAAAGGTGGAGGCGGAGCAGGTCAAGAGACTGCAGGAAGTCAAACGGACGCGGGATAACCGGAAGGTGGGCCGGACGCTGGACGACCTTCGTAGCGCCTGCCGGACCGACAGGAACGTGATGCCGTTTGTCATCGAGGCGGTCAGGGAGTACGCTACCGAGCAGGAGATATGCGATGTCTACCGGGAGGTCTTTGGTGAGTACCGGGACCCCGGATATTACTAGTACTCAGTTGCAGAAACACCAGCTAGTATGTTCCGCGGAGCGAGACCCTTCGCTATGCTCAGGGTCTCACCCTGTTCACATGTCATTGCGAGTTGGGGCTCTGAGCAAAGCGAAGAGACACCGAAGCAATCTGAATGTTACGCGGATTTGTGCGACTAGATACTGGATTCAGTGCCGGGGAGGTTGTTGAGCCATGAGTGAAGAAACCACAAAATCGCGCGCGAATTCGCACGTGAATTCGAGCTCGAATTCACGCAGGGTACTGCTGGGCAAGCCGGGCCTGGATGGCCACGACCGGGGTATCAAGATTATCGCCCGGGGTTTCCGGGACGCTGGTTTCGAGGTAATATACACCGGCCTGCACCAGACCCCGGAGCAGATAGCCAGCGCGGCAATACAAGAGGACGTAGACCTGGTCGGTCTCAGTTGTCTTTCCGGCGCTCACATGCACCTCTTCAGCGAGGTGGTCCGGCAGCTTCGTGAGAGCGGCGGCGGTGACATACCCGTCGTTGGTGGGGGAATCATCCCCGCGGAAGACATCCCCAGGCTCAAGGAAGCGGGCATAAGTAAGGTCTTTCTGCCGGGGGAGACTATTCTGGAGATAGTGAATTGGGTCAGAGAGAACATCAGGCCGGCAGCATGACCGGGGAGCATTCCGTGAACGGGAAGCAGCGGCCTGACCTGTCAGGAGAGACATCCGGCCTTGGCCTGGTGACGGTCTTTACCGGCAACGGCAAGGGGAAGACCTCGGCAGCACTCGGAGTGGTGCTCCGGGCCGCGGGACACGGGCTGCGGGTCCATATCATCTACTTCATGAAGGGGGACTTTCCCTACGGCGAGCGGCAGGCACTCTCTCACCTGGACAATGTCGATATCAGCCACTTCGGGCATGAGACCTTTGTCGACCCCGCCAATGTCAGGCCGGAAGAGATTGCCGAAGCAAGGAGAGGTCTGGAGAAGACCCGGGAAGTGCTCCGGAGTGGTAACTACGATGTGGTGGTACTCGACGAGATAAACGTCGCCGTTGCCTGGAAGCTCCTTGACCTCGAAAGCGTGCTGGAATTGCTCAGGAACAGGCCGCCGGACGTTGAGCTTCTGCTCACCGGCCGGTATGCCGTTACCGAACTGATGGAAGCCGCCGACCTCGTCACCGAGATGGTGAACATCAAGCACCCCTACGACAGGGGGATACTATCCCGGAAGGGTATTGACTACTGAGCGTACTTTGCTAGCTGCCTTCGGGCACGGCCTCACGTACTGCCAGCATCAGCCGCCGCAGCTTCTCCGGGTCCTTGTGGCCCTTTGAAATCTCCACCCCGCTGCACAGGTCTATGCCGTAGGGTTGGGTGGTCTCGATTGCCTCGCGGACGTTGTCCGGGTTGATGCCGCCGGCCAGGAAGGTCGGTACCGGGATGACCTCGACCAGCCTGCGGGCAGCCGTCCAGTTATTCACCCGGCCTGTGCCGCCCCAGCGCGCACCCTCTTCGGCGGCACTGACCACGGTATCCAGCAGGGCGGCATGAATCCCGGCGTCGACCAGTGAGTTCACCGTGTCGAGAAGCGTGGAAATATCCGCCTCTCCTTCATCGACCGGTGGCAGGTGGACGGACTTCCATATCTGGCAGGGTATGGTCTGAGTCAAAGCCCTGACCAGTACCGGCGTCTCCTGCCCGAGAAGCTGGACGGCATGCGGTTTTAAGACCGCTACCGCTTCCCGTATCTGTTCCACGTCGCGGTTGAAAAACAGGTTCACAACCGGCAGAGGTGATTGCTCGCAAATGGGGCGTGCCTGCTCGATGGTGATCTGGCGCGGCGAGACATCGATCCCGACGATTACGCCGATATAGTCGGCACCTGCCTCCGCCACCAGGCGGGCGTCCTCAACCGTGGTGATGCCGCACACCTTTACCTTGATGGTCCTTTCCCCCTTATCACTCAGGTCCTGTGACCGGACTGTAACGATATATACCATACTCTAACACTACATTATAATCCTGTCCACGCCCTGCCGACTCTGCAGAACACCGATAATCCTTTCTTGACCGTTCGCTATCGAGTCGTATAACCTGAGAGGAACCTGTCCCGGGAATTGTGAGAAGGAGGGAGTGTTATGCTATACGTCTCGATACTGACATCTGACCGGTCGCGGGACCCGGAACTGTGGTGTACTATCTGGCAGGGCGGGTCTCCCCCCGGCATCAACGTCATCGGCGCCTACAATCTGGGCAACAACAAACGTGTCTTCATCTGGGAAGGAGAGTCCGTTGCCGACCTCCAGTTCATGGACCGGTTCAACTACATCGGGGTACTGGAGACATATCCCGCGTTCGACCGCACCGAGGGCTGGCGGGACTGCTTTGCCAGGGACCTGGACACCTTCGCGGCACGACTTCTGGAGAGGGCAGGCCGAAACAAGGAGCAGGCGGAACGCGCAGTAGACCTGCGCCGTCGCGGGCGGACTGCACCCAATATGTACGCAGCCCAGGCCGCCGCCCGTCAGTGGCAGGAAGAGCAGGCACAGGTCGGCGGCACTGGATAGCAGCCCCCGCTCCAGGTGTTCTCAGGGTAATAAGCTAGTGGCGTCGTTATCAACGATGGTGGTGAAGTGCCGTGTCGTCAGCAGGGGTGCCAGTAGCTGCCCTCTGGGGTTGCTCGTGTCCAGGGTGGCATAGGCCAGTACAGGGATGTAGGCGTATATCAGGATGCCCTTGAGGTAGTCCTGCCAGCACTCGTCCCATGAGTAGCCGGAGATGCCTTTCTCCTGAAGCCGGTCATGGTAGAGCCGGACGATGTCCTTCTCTATCTCCCGGCGCAGGTCCACCTCGAGGCTCCCGCCAAGGAGGTATGACAGGTCGATGACGCCGCGGTTGATGTTTGTCGACCCCCAGTCAAACACGATAACCGGTTTCTCCCTGTTATCGGAATCAAAGAAGAGGTTGTCCACCCGGAAGTCGAAGTGGGCAATGGTCAGGTGGTCGTCCGCACCGGTCTCGATGAGCCACTGGTAGCTCTGGCGTAGCTTTGCGCCTGCCTCGTAGCCACCTTCGGGCAGGGCGGCGACAAATCCCGGTACCTGCACCGAGAAGTCCCAGTAGCCCCGGAAGGCATCCACCAGAGCCCACGCAACAGGACCCGTGTTGGTGATCATCCAGGGGAATGACAGCAGGTTCTCCCTGTCCCACCAGTAGGCGTGGAAATCGGCCAGCATGAGGGCTACCTGTCTGGTCTGCTCGTGGTCCAACCCCTGCGACTGGTCGACCTGCTGGTAGCACGAGCAGTCCTCCAGGAGGAGGAAGTACTTCTTCTCCTCCAGGTCCACATCCGCGTAGACGAGGGCCGGGGTCCGTATCGGGCTTTGCGGGGCCATCTCTGTGTAGAACCGTATCTCCCGCTCGTAGACATTGAACAGCATGGCCATCTCGTAGGCAGACTCATAGGCGGTGGGCAGTTTGGCGACCACGGTTTTCGGCAGATGGGGCGCTTCCCGGTCGTAGTCCAGGGTGAGCCGGGCCATATCGCTGACAAACCCTTCGCCCACACCCCACTGTTCGTATCCGATTGATTTGATGTTGACGTCCTTCAGGAATCCGGACTCGTGGAGAGCTTCATTGAGCCAATTTGCCGTGATGTCTTTTGAAGCTGCTGGTATCATGTAATAACCTCCTTTACTGCGCCTGCACCGGTTACCGGTTAAACGTCGGGCAGCCGGCGGTACGCTACAGTCTCCTGACCTTCTTTGCTATTGCCTTTAGTAGCTTCTGGTAAGAAGGTGGTGGCCCGGTACGGACCTCCTTGCCATCGATGAAAAGGGCATCTGTAATCCCCCATTCCATGAATGTGTCCCTGTTAGAAGTGTCGATTTCCCGGAATACTACCTTATCGCCAATCTCGCTGGCAGCACGTTTTGCCCTTTCGAAGACCATGTTCTGGGCCGGACACCAGCCGTTGATGAACCCGGTCACGGTCACCTTGCCGGGTGTGGTTTCCGGGCTTTTACTCTGCCTTATCCACCGGGGAGGAGTGGCGTCCTCAACGAAGGCTTTCCAGAGGAGGACCTGCATACCCTGCCTGTCCACCTTACGGTATCCCTGCTTACGGAACCAGGAGGCCTTCATCCAGAATGGCATGGCCATGCCCCAGGCAGCGATTCCTTTAACACCCAGGGCGCGGGCATCATCTTCGGCAGCTTGAATCAGGCCCTTTCCCATGCCATGTTTCTGGAAATCGCCCCGTCCCTGCTTGTGACCGTGGACCCAGATGCAGTTGATGAAATAAAGGTCACTGCCCTCAGCAGATGACTGCTCTACCGGAACGTACTGTATCATCCCACCGACCTCTCCACGGTCATCCAGCGCCAGTTTCACTCGCAAACCCTTATCCTTCATCTTGCCATACCAGACCTCTTTGTGGCTGCCGGCTTCCTTCATCTCGTCGGACCAGTCTTCAAGGCACATGAAGTAAAGTTTTTCATGCTCCGGTGTCAGGTCGATGATTGTCATATTCTAATCTCCCAGGTCACATTTCTGCGGGCGTTCTCAGCCGGCACGGCGGAGTTACCAGATTGTACCACCATTTGCCAGGTTTGAACATAGGTTATATTCGCCCGGGACATCAGTGACACTCCGGCACAGCCGGTGCTGCTTCCCACACAAGAAGAAACCTTCACCTCCATGCAGGGAGTCGTGTCACCCTTCTGTCTGAACGATGGCAGTCCTTTGCCGGCCAAAGGTCGGACTGTGTTACTCTCCGGTCCGTCTGGTGTAGCTAACCCTGGTGGATATTGACACGACACAGGCACATGCACTAATCTACGAAAAGGGCTGCACACAGGCCCACGCTTTCTGACGAGTTAACATGGAACTAGTAGAGAAGATGCTGACCGGTGATGTCCAATCGCTGGCCAGGCTCATCACCATGATGGAGCGGGAAGACCCGCAGGTACCCGGGATAATGAGAGAGATTCAGCCTCTCTTGCGTGGTGCCTACACCTGCGGTTTCACCGGTCCTCCCGGTTCGGGCAAAAGCACGCTGGTCGACAAGCTGACCTCTGTTATCAGGAATGCAGGTCTGTCGGTCGGCATCATTGCTGTTGACCCCACGAGTCCCTTCACCGGAGGGGCAGTCCTGGGCGACCGCATCAGGATGCAGCAGCATTACCTGGATGGCGATGTTTTTATCCGCAGTATGGCCCTCAGGGAAAGTCACGGGGGCGTTCCCCGCACGGTAAGAGGCGTAATCAGGCTCATGGATGCGTTCGGCAAGGACTTCATCCTGGTGGAAACGGTGGGTGTTGGCCAGGCGGAGTTGGATATTATCAAGAACGCCGACACCGTCACCGTCATTCTCACCCCTGAATCCGGTGACCCTATTCAGGCGTTAAAAGCCGGATTGATGGAAATCGCCGATATCTTCGTGGTCAACAAGGCGGACCGGCAAGGGACCGATGAAATGGTGGCCAGTCTCAATGGTCTCCTCACACTCCTCCCCGAGGACTCGTGGCAACCGTCTATACTGAAGACTCAGGCAGTCAACAACATCGGCATCGAAGAACTGTTCGGGGCAATCAAGACTCACCGTCAGTCCCTGGAAGAAACGGGACAACTGGAGGAAAGACGCCGGGAGCAGAGGAAGGGAGAGCTTCCCAAGATGCTTCTGGAGGGGCTCTCATCGAAACTCAACAGCCTGATGACAGATAACAAGGAACTCCTTGATTACCTGGCAAAGGTGGAGTCCGGAGAAATGGATGCATACTCCGCCTGCACCGAGATACTGAGTAACGGCATCCTCTTCAAGGAGTGGCTGACCTAGTGTAGTGTCTCGTATATATCTTTACGTATGATAGATGTTGATGTCATTCCAGCGCAGGCTGGAATCCAGGGGGCAAACACGTATCCCGGTTCGAGTCTAACAGGGTGATGAAAAAGGGGGAGTCCAGAGGGGCTTCGCCCCTTCTGAGGGGCGCTCCCTCTTCCGAGAGGGGCCGAAGACTCCTTTGGCAGGGGTCTGGGGGTGTCCCCCAGATATAATATTTCCCCCCTTCCTGGACAGGAAGGGGGTCAGGGGGATGGTCGAAAGGGTTTTTCATAGGCTTGCTAGAATGACAGGGACTGTAAAGGCATTTGTAAGACACTACACTAGCAGGGAGCATCCCTCCCCCTGAACGAATGAAAGAGACTGAGGAAGGG
>DATKWT010000100.1 GCA_035529395.1 Dehalococcoidales bacterium
CGGGACAGCAATCACGGATTCACTGCACACGACTGGCCGGGGAGAAGGCCGACCGCTGGTTCCTGCGCCAGCACCCCGCCATCCTCGGTCTACCCTGGCGGAAAGGTATCTCCCGACCGGACAGGGACAATGCCATCGACCTCTGTTTCCAGGAGAGGCTGACTCCCGCCGAGCAGCAGACCTGGGAAGCGGCGTTTCGGGATATCCCACCCTGGCTCAGTCCCGAAGGGAAGCACGACTGGCTGGCTACAATGACGGGGGTGTCCCTGAGTTCGGATGCCTTCTTCCCCTTCCGGGACAGCATTGACCGCGCCGCCCAGAGCGGGGTCAAGTACGTCGTTGAGCCGGGCAACTCCGCACGGGACCGGGACGTAATTGCGGCCTGTGACGAGTACGGAATGGTAATGGCCTTCTCCAGCACAAGGTTCTTCCATCATTAGTCCATTACTCTAATCATCACAGGTGGCCGCACGCCTACTACGAGGTGGTCGCCTGTAGCGTTGGCCGTCCCCCATTTCCCCTCCTCTTACCACACCTCCTCTCTCCCGGGTGGTAGTCCACGTTGCCGACAGTACCCCACCCGCCACCATAGGTACCCCTTACTAAAAGTACTGGTCCTCCATGACCAAAACACTATTGTTGCCGTACCGTGGTTGTAATAAATTGAAAGTAAGGGCAACTAACTCCACCAGGAATAGGAGGGGATGGATGTGACTGTCACGGCGTCTGACAGACGGCAGTCTTCGCTATTACAACCGGAGTCCTCGCTACTGCGGCAGCAGTTCCCGCAACACGATGCCATAGTCCTGATACCCGAGGCACTAGCGAGGAAACATACCGCGATACCCGTGGTGATACGCGGTGGCACTCTGCTGGTAGCCATCGCAAACCCGGGTAACATCATTGCTCTGGAAGCACTGGCTGCCCAGAGCAGGATGCGTGTTGAGCCGCACCTGGCCAGCCCCGAGGAGATATCCGAGGCCATCGACCTCAACTACAAGGCCTACGACGAGATTGAGAAGAAGGTTTCCAGCATCTCGTTTCCGGATGACGCCACTGAAGATCCGAGCAGGCTTGGCAACGTTGCCGACGCCCCTATAGCCCAGGCCATGACTCTCATCCTCACCGAGGCAACCAAAGCACGCGCCTCTGATATACATTTCCAGCCGCAGGAAGACAGGCTCCAGGTACGCTACCGCGTTGATGGCACCCTGCATAACGTACTGTCCCTGCCTTATCAAATGGCCACTCCCCTGATATCCCGCATTAAGATAATGGCCAATATGAACATCGCAGACCACCATCGCACACAGGATGGTCAGTTTTCGTTCGATACCAGGGGTCGGACTCTGGGAATTCGCGTGGGCACCATCCCCACAGTCTATGGAGAGATGGCGGTGTTACGGCTACTTGACAAGTCACGGGCTAACCTGGATTTATCACAGCTGGGGTTCCTGCCTGAGAACCTGGAACAGTATCAGAAGATGCTGCGGGTTCCCTACGGCATGCTCCTGGTCAGCGGGCCTACCGGAGCCGGTAAGACAACCACCCTCTACGCCTCGCTCAACTGTCTCAATAACACGGAGCAGAACATCATTACCATCGAAGACCCGGTAGAGTACCATTTTGATAACATCAACCAGATTCAGGTTAATTCCCGGGCCGGTCTTGACTTTTCGTCAGGGCTGCGGGCAATACTCCGCCTTGACCCGGACGTGATACTGGTAGGCGAGATACGTGATGCGGAGACCGCTCAGATAGCCATCCAGGGTGCTCTTACCGGTCACCTGGTACTTTCCTCCATCCACGCCAACGATGCCGTGAGCGTCGTTTCTCGCCTGATGGACCTCGGCGTCGAACCCTTCTTGGTATCCACGGCCCTCATCGGTATTGTCGCACAACGCATGGTGCGCCGCGTCTGTTCCTACTGCGCCCAACCGGCAACGGCAACTGCAATAGAGCAGATGGCCTACACGCAGGCAATGGGGGAGGAAAAGACCGAGTTCCTCTATGGGAGTGGTTGCCCGGTATGCTCCAACACCGGTTACCAGGGACGTACCGGTATTTTCGAGCTTCTGCACGTCACTGATGATATGCGTGCGATGATGCTCAGCGGCGCCGATATTTCAGAACTACGCACCAGTGCCACCAAGAGCGGCATGGTACCCCTGGTGAAGGACGGTATGCTCAAGGCACGGGACGGCATCACTACCCCGGCAGAAGTCCTGCGCAACGTGCACCTTACCGAATAGACCCCCGGGCCAGGACACCGGGATTCAGCATAAGAAGGAGGTACGGGAAAATAGTTTACCGATACCTTGCCTACGATAAGAATGGAGAGGTGGCCACGGGAAGCCTGTCGGCTACCAGTGAAGCCACGGCAACTGAAATGCTGAGCTACTCCGGCTACCAGGTGGTCAACCTCAAGCTAATCACGCGCTCCTTCAACCTGGCAAAGCTATCAGCCCGTTTTTCCCGGACGAAACCGACGGATATTGTCCTCTTCTACCGACAGCTTGCTCTTCTACTCGGGTCCGGGATTGACATCCTCACTTCTCTGGAACTGTTGCAGGAGCAGACGTCCAGCCGCCAACTTATGATGGCACTGGGTGAAGTGATATCGGAACTGCGCGGCGGGAGCCAGTTATCGGCAGCATTGCACAAGCACCCCAAGCTCTTCTCCGAGACCTCCTGCCGATTGCTGCACATTGGTGAAGAGACCGGTAATTTCGAATCAACCCTGCAACATCTCGCCGACCACATAGAGAAGGAAATGGCCGCCACCAAGGGTGTCAAAGGCGCTCTGATGTATCCCCTTATAGCGGGCGTACTTACTGTGGTTGTGGTGATAGTGCTAATCACCTTTGTTTTCCCGGCCTTTGGGGAGCTATACGACTCGATGGGTGCGGAACTACCCGCAATTACCCAGATACTCATCGATGCGGGCAACATGTTCAAGAGCTACGGGGTCTATATCTTCATGGTAGTAATCGCTGCCATAGCCCTTGGCCTCGCCTATGCCAGAAGCCCCGCCGGTAAACGCCGGTGGGACCGGCTGATTCTCCGCATGCCACTCGTCGGGCGGGTCAGTCACCTCAAGGAACTTGCCCGTGCCTGCCGAAATATCTCCCTGCTGTTCCAGGCCGGCATTCCGATGACCGAGGTCATCCGTCTCACCGGTCAGGCCAGCGGTAACAAGGTGATTATCGAATCTTTTGAGGATGTTGAGCAGGACATGCTCAAAGGCGAAGGTCTATCCCGACCAATGGCCAAGAACCATCTCTTCCTGCCGCTCATGGTGCAGATGGTCAGAATTGGCGAGGAGACGGGGAACCTTGACTCAAATCTCCAGGCGGTGGCACAGAACTATGAAATCGAAGCCGACGACAAGCTGAAGAGTCTCATCGGACTGATACAGCCGGCAATGACAATCACCATAGGTCTGGTAGTCGGCCTGATTGCTCTTTCGCTGACATCAGCAATGTACTCCATCTACGGACAGGGTGTATAGCCGGGTATGGAAATCATGAGCATTGAAGCGAAGATAGGACGAATCCTCAACATAAGGATAGCCCGGGGCATTTTCTCCCGTGGCGAGTCAGGGATCGCTCTCCTTGAGACGCTGGTGGCCCTGGCTATTCTTGGCATAATCTCCGTGGCCTTTCTCAGCGGACTGACCACCACCTCGCAGGCAGCCATTATCTCCGACAGGAGAGCCACCGCAGAGAGCCTGGCACAGAGTCAGATGGAGTCCGTGAAAAACGCTGCCTGCGCTTATGTTCCCGAGGCAACGCAGTACACGCCGACCCAGATACCTGATGACGTGAGCTATACCGGGTTCTCGGCGGCAATCGTCGCGGAAGCCATTGAATCCCCCGACGACGGTGTTCAGAAGATAACGGTCACCATCACGCGGTTCGGAGAGGACATCTACGTTCTACAGGGGTACAAGGTGGACCGATGAGAAAGGGCGAAAAGGGTTTTACGGTTATTGAGCTGGTTATAGCTTGTGCCATTGCCGCCGTGCTGGGCAGTGTCATCACCATGTCTGTCTTCCAGACCATCAGAAGTGTCGGGGGCAGCGAGTCCCATCTGGTAACCGTTCACCAGCTACGGATCGCCAGTGACTGGATTGGCCGTGACGTCCATACCGCGGAGAACGTGGTTGTCGATAACCTGGAATACCCCAACTTCCTGGTGCTGACATGGACAGAACAGGACTATATAGGCGACGACACGGTTTACCATGCCGTGACTTACTTCTTTGAGGGTCTCACCGAAGGTATCGGGGCACTAAAACGGAATCACTCCAGCAGCACCGGTACCGATAATAACCTTCTCGTGGCCCAATCACTGTACTATGACCCGGACGACCCGGGCAGCACCAGCAACACCAGCTACCTGGATTCGGTGCTGACGGTGAAACTATGTGCCGTCCTCGGTGATTCCACCGAGACCCGGACATACAACTATGTACCGCGTCCGGACTTTCAACCATAGGTGCGATAGGTGTGAAATGAGCAGCATAATGAGACTACCAATGTTCGTCAAACGGATGATACAAGACGAGAAGGGACAGGTTCTGCCCCTGGTACTGGTGTTTCTGCTCTTCGGCGGCCTGACAATCACGCCGGCCCTTGACCATGCCACCACCAGCCTCATGGCCTGCCGCGCCTCCGAGGAAAACGTCAACGGCTTCTTTGCCGCCGATGCCGGGGTGCAGTACGCCGTCTGGTGCCTGCAGAATGAAGTTACTGCCCCGGCACAACTCTCCGAAAGCATCAACGACATGGATGTTGCCCTGCAGGTAGAGGATATGGGCGGCTTCACTCTGTACTTCGGTGAACTGATACAGGCTAACAAACACAGCAATTACCTTGATGTGAGTGGGGAAATCGTCTGGGATGACCCGGCCCAGGCCTACAAATACACTATCACCATAACCTGGGAGCCGGGCAGCGGAACGCCTACGATACACCTCGAGGGGCTGGGAGCAAGGATGCCGCTGGACTATGTCTATCAGCCCGATTCTGCCGCCGGATTCGTCGATAATCTCTCACTTGCCGATCCAAGCCAGACTACGGATTCAGAGGGGGCATTTATGTTCAACTGGGAGTTCCACGGCACCCTTCCCTACGTTTCCGAATTGTACCCCGTGAAAACACAAACCTTCTATGTAACCGGGCCCGAAGACCAGGAAGGTCACTACGCATGGGTTGTTGCCAACCGGAATGACATAGGCGCGGTTGGAGAAATCTCCGGCAATCTATACACAGTTACGGCCACGGCAACACGTTCTGACACCGGAGAGGGTACGTCAGAAATAGTGGCCGGCGTACTGCAAAATCCCGGAGTAACCAGCATCGTCTCCTGGCAGGCATCCAGGTGAGCCACCACGAGGAGGCTTGACATTGCATTTTAAAACGACCAGATGGCCAGTCGTTATCACAAGCGTAGTGCTTGCCGCCATACTCGGCTGTCTGGGTGTGGTGCAGGCACAGCAGGCAACAGAAAAAAGCCGCCTGGATAGTGAACTGGCCTCGGTGGAACAGAGCCTTGATGAATACCGACCAAAGCAAGGCAGTTCCTCACAAGAAGAGATGGAGGAACGTCTCAGTGAAGCCACTGCCGCCCTCGACAAGGTCAAGGCACAGCTTTCTGAGTCGACAGACAGTATCGAGGCCGACGATACCCTCTTCGATATCGCGGCGCTCAGCGGCGTGCAGATAACACAGATAGACATAGCACCACTCTCCAGTGAGGACCTGGTAGACCTACCTTGCACAATTCTGTCCCTCACAGTGATTGTTGAAGGAGAAATACCCCAACTACTCGACTTTGTCATGACACTCAATACCGACGTCACCAATGGTGTAGTCAATTCGGCCAGGATCAGTATCCCGATTGAGACGGCAGAAACGGAAGAGCAAAAGCTACCCGGGGCTGATGTGAAAATGGTCATCTACTACTACGAGGACGAATAGCAATGGCCAGGAAAACAGTTACTCTATACATCGATGATAGAAGCATCCGGCTGATGCAGACCGCTGGCAAGAACGCCCAGATATGGGCCTCCGCCTCTCTGGAACCAGGCCTGATAGAAGATGGCGTTGTTATCGACGAGGATAAAGTCGCCTCCAGGATAATACGTCTTCTTGCAGATAGTAGTATAAAAACGAAGAAGATCATCCTGGGTCTGAGCGGACTTCGTTCTCTGACCCTGGCCATGGACCTCCCCCAGATACCGGACAATCTACTGGCGGAAGCGGTATTGAGGGAGTGTGCCAGGCTGCTGCCGGTACCACTCGAGGAGCTTTACGTTTCCTGGGTAACACTACCTTCTCCAAAAAAGAAGAGGATACGTGCCTTCGCGGCAGCAATTCCACGCAATACCACCGATAATATGCTCAAAGTGCTCCACCGTGCCGGGCTGACTCCCTACATGATGGACATCAAACCGCTGGCACTGGTCAGACTGGCAAACGAGACTAGTGCGGTAATTGTCGATGTTCAGGCGAGAGAATATGACATCGCTATTATCAGGGACGGCGTACCGCAGCCCATCCGCAGCATTCCACTTCCTGCTGAAGGCCTGTCCTGGCAGGAGAAACTGTCAATGCTCCGGGACGACCTCGTCAGGACGATGGAATTCTATGATTCCAATAACCTGGAGAACCTCATTGCGCCCGAGATGCCGGTACACGTTTCCGGTGAACTGGCGGATGAGCCGGAGGCATGCGAGGCCCTGTCCGCCGAACTGGGACGCCCGGTCCTGCCCCTGCTGTTTCCCTTCAGATATCCACATGAGCTGCACCAGAACCACTATGCAGTCAACGCCGGTCTGGCTCTCAAAGTGGTCTCCCCGGGAGGCAAGCTGACATCGTCCATAGCGAAACTGGACACGCTGCCCCCTGCCTATATACCGAAGTCATTTTCCCTTACCAGGGTACTGATGTTGACGGGCGCAGGAATCGCCTGCAGCATAATAATACTCCTTGCGGTCCTCACCCAGATAGGTTCATCTAATATCAGCGAAGCCCGCACCCAACTGGAGACGATGACGACAGACCTTGAGCAGAAAATGGAGCAACGGCGGGAGCTCACCCTGGCCCTGAAAAGGACAGAGTCCGACCTTAGTGCTTTTGTCGCCGCTCTGGAATCACTTGATACGCATCGGGAAACCTACAATGAGGTCCTGCAGGTGACAACCGGACTCCTGCCGGGGGGCGTAGCTTTCCGTGAAATTAACCACGATGGCGACACGGTAACGCTTGAGGTCGATACTCTCGTCGAGACCCCCGTGCTGGACTACGGTAGAAGCCTGCAGAGAAACGACCTGTTCTCTGAAGTCACCGTACCTGATATGAAAAGGCTGCACTCCGGTACGATGCGTTTCATGTTGATTCTGAAGGTAGAGAACTAGGAGTTATGGATATTCTATCCCTGCTTCAACTTGCCAAATCAGAAGGAGCGTCCGACCTGCACCTTGTAGTCGCCTCCCCGCCGGTACTACGCATCGACGGGTCTCTTCAACCGGTGGCCGATATGTCACCGCTGACTGCCGAGGACACAGACCACGCCTTTGAGCAGATAACCTCGGAAGAGGATAGGGCGGACTTCCATCGTGCCCTGGAACTGGATATCGGCTACACCTGCCCCAATGTCGGCAGGGTACGCTGTAACGCTGCCAGGCAACAGGGGACAACCAGCCTGGTCATCCGCCTCCTGCCGGAGACCATACCGGACATTAAAGAACTGGGGCTACCCGGAGTATGCCGGGAACTGGTGCGGAGACCCCGGGGTCTGGTGGTGGTGAGCGGCCCCACCGGAAGCGGCAAGTCAAGCACTCTGGCGGCAATGATTAACCACCTGAACCACCACTCCGGCCGCCGGATAGTGACCATCGAAGACCCGATTGAATACATCTACCCCAACATCAAGTGCACCATAACCCAGCGCCAGATTGGCACGGATACGACGTCCTTTGCCGAGGCCCTCAAGCATGCCCTAAGGCAGGACCCCGACATTATCCTGGTGGGCGAGATGAGGGATTTCGAAACGGCATCGGCGGCGTTGACTATCGCTGATACCGGTCACCTTATCCTGACCACCGGTCACGCCCCCAGCGCCCCCCAGGCCGTGGAACGGATAATAGACCTGTTCCCTAATGAAGAACGCCATCTGGCCCAGGCAAGACTGTCATCTCTGCTTGTCGGTGTGCTCTGCCAGGCCCTGGTTCCCAGGAACAACGATTCCGGACGAGTACCCGCAGTAGAGATAATGCTGGCTAACTCGGCGGTCAAAAATCTTATCCGGGAAGGTAAGACCTACCAGCTACCCAACCTTATCCGCACGAACACCCGGGAGGGAATGCAGATGCTGGACCAGGCACTGGTGAACCTCTACCTGAAGAAGCATATCAGCCGGGAGAGCGTTTTTGCCTTCTGCAATGAGCCGGAACAGGTGGAGAAACTCGTCGGTTCTTCTCCCTAGTCAGCCTTAATCCACAGGGCAGTCCTTCTTTCTTTGCTACCCACCGGGTTTTCCCACGGTCCCGGACCGTACCTCTTTCCCTGATAAATACAAAGACACACAACGAGAAGAACCTGCAACCGTTTGGTTGCAGGCTCTCCCATCTTTGAGCGCCAGAAGGCGAATTCTGACTACATCTTACGGTGTCGTCGCCTGGGTAACCGTCCCGTCGACTTCGAATGTGTAGGTGCAACCCGACTTCACAAGGTTATCGGCGTCGAGGCCTGCCATGTACATGCTCAGGTTGAGATCGTTAAGGACGGTCTCGGTCGCAAGGACAGTGGACATGTCAGCCGTGGCAACCGTTATAGCCGCATCCAGCTCACCACTAGCGGCATCGACCAGCATTCCCATGGTGGCTGTCATGACGTTGTGCAGCTCCGTCTCATAGGACTCGGTCTTGCCCTGCCCGATGAACTTGCCGACATTGGGGACAGCTACTGCCGCAAGTACACCAAGGACAGCAACCACCACCAGCAACTCGATCAGGGTAAAGCCTTTCTCTCCGTACCGGAACTGTCTTAAGAGCTTCTTCATCATTGTGCCTCCTTCTGGCCAATTATTTTGCGCTCTACTATCACATTAACACAACTAAACCAGAGTTCAATGAGTCATTAGTCACGTTTCGGTATAGGAAGAAAGGTCATGGTCAGGACATAGGAAGAAAGTACTATTGCAGAGGAATCCCAGCCTGGAGAACACGGTCTGGCGGGGTCCCGGGAACTATACGGAAGGCCGACAGCAGGACGATGAAAAACCCTTTCGACCAATCCCACTATATCTGGGGGACACCGGCAGAATCTGGTTTCGGATTCTGCTAATGTCATTCTGTAAGAATGACGCCCAGACACCCCCGCCAGTATGCAGTCCGGGGAGTCGCCGACAGGAAAGCCCGGACTATGTTTTATCCCGCTCCATATGCCAGCCCCGGTACGGTATGGTCCACCGGGCCCCTGACAGCGTGGTTGTCTACTAATATAGAAGGTCTGACTCCACCGTGACGACTGCTTATTAGCCGGACGCAGGTGGCCGGGCACTGTCTGGCACCTGGTACTTTAGTGCCTGATACTTTAGTTGCCACGCTCAGAGCACTATTGACAAGCGTAGCGGGCAAGTCATAACGTGTAAGTATGGGTTCATATACTTTCTTTGCGCTGGTGGCCACACTAGCCTATGTGCCTTTGCTGGTCACAAGCTTCAGCATTCGGCCCTGGCAAAACCGGCAGAAGCACTTCACGTGGTTTCTGGTCGCTGCAATCCTGTACGGCTTATCCGAAGTCCTGCACAGCACCGGCATCCTGCAGCAGTATGATGCGCCTGCCGGCGCACTATCAATCATCCTTTCCCTCTGGGCCGCGGTACAGTTTTACTGCTTCGTCGCATCGGTCTTTCCACCAGCAAGGAGAGCCTGGCTGCCACTGGCCTACACCTCCCTGGCCACAACGGTCGTCCTGGCGGTACTGGCACAGGCGGGCACAGAGAGCATTCTTTCCCTCTGGTACCAGCGGGGAATCACCTTGATGACTCTCCCCATCATGGTACTGCTCCTCCGGAGTGGCTACATTCTCTGGAAGAGACTGGGTTCTGCGGACAGCGCAATCCTGCACCGCCAGGTCATCTCTCTGCTGGTCAGTATCCTCGTCATCACGGCAACCACTCTGGCAGGTGTCTTCTTGCAGGGCCGGGGTCTGTACGTAGGCCCAGCCGGACACATTATCGTTGCCTTCCTCTTCAGTTATGCCCTGACCGAGCACAAACAGGTTGAGATTCGACCCTTGATACGGCGCGGGGTGGCATGGATAAGCCTGGGTATCATCGGTGCCACCTCCTACTGGGTCCTGTTCCTGACGTCTAATGCCCTGTTTGAATTCGAGATTAACCACGGTGTAATGCTGCTGGCAACCATCATCGCCATCATCGTGTCTGTCATAGTCTACAACCTGCGTTACTTACTTCCGGCCATAACTCACAGGACGTTCCGCAGACCACACCCCGACTATTTTCAGAAACTGAATGATTCCACAGACAGGATAGATGGCAAGGTTAGCCTGAGACAGCAGGGCAATGAGATGCTATCACTGGTCACGGAAGCAATCGATTGCCAGAAAGCAGCCCTGCTATTGCTCGACCTCGATGAGACGGAGTTTATCACCTTCTCTACCGAGCCCAAGGACGCGGGTGGCAATCTCTCCGGGTTGAGGCTCGGAAGCCGTACCCCCCTCATAGAATCCCTGAGCAGGGAACACAAGGTACTCACCAGGGAGAATCTGGCAAGCATCCCTGACGTACGCACCGCATGGAAGCAAGAAATGGACGAGATTGAACTTCTCGTGCCCCTGCTGAGCCGCGACAACCTCACCGGTATCATGGTACTCGGCAAGAAGAAATCTGGACAGTACACCATCGAAGATACCATGCTGCTGGAATACCTTGCCGGGCGCATGGCGGTGGTAATGGAGAACGGGTTCTTCCGCGAGCAACTCAGGCAGTACGAAGAGGAGCTATCTGTGATGAACCGCGCCAGCGTAATCATAACCTCCAGCCTGGACGTTGAGAGCATCTTTGTTAGCCTGCTAGCTGAGCTCAAGAAGATAATTGACATCTCCTGGGCAACGGTCTCTCTTATCGATGAGCGCGAGACCTATTTCCTGGCGGTTCACTCCAACTTCCGCTCTACATGGAAGACAGATGACCGCCAGCCTATTGAAGGTACCCCGGCAGAATGGCTGGCGACTCACAAAGAGACAGTACTTGAGCCTGATATCCAAGCAGAGAGCCGATTTGCCACGGACAGACACCTCCTGCGGCAGGGGTTCCGCTCAGTTGCCCATATCCCACTGGCAACCGGGGATGGGATTATCGGCAGCCTGGACCTGGCCAGCCGGTATCCGGACGCCTTCAACTCCAGACAGATTAACATTCTTGAGCGGATAGCCTCCCAGATTGCCTCACAGATTAAAAACTCCCGTCTCTACAGTGAGGCAGTACGTATGACACGTATCGACGACCTGACCGGACTGTACAACCGGCGTGCCATGGATGAAATGATAGCCAGGGAGGTTGACTATTGCTCCCGCTACGACGCTCTCTTCTCTCTGATAATCCTTGATATTGATTCCCTGAAATTAATCAATGACAACTACGGGCACCTCGTCGGCGACGAATTCCTGAGACAGGTCGGCAGTACCCTGAGAAACGCCATAAGGAGCACAGACCAGGCTTTCCGCTACGGTGGAGACGAGTTTGCCATCATCCTGCCCCAGACACCGGCAAATACCGCCGTAGAGGTAGCCGAGCGGGTACGCCGGCAACTGGCTGCCAACCTTACTGAGATGGACATGTCGACAACCGCGAGTCTCGGTGTGGCTGGTTGGCCGTCGGACGAACCTACCGTAGAAGCATTGATGGCAGCTGCCGACGCGGCTTTGTACCGGGCCAAGAAACAGGGCGGTAATCGAAGCTGCCTCGCCGCAGAGCCGGTAAGGGTCATTCGATAGGACAACTCCAGTAACCACCGGCTTCATCTTACCCCCAAAGCCCGGCTGGAAAGCCCCGCCACACACCCGCCGGCCGGCCGCATTCATACAAACAGCCTCCTCTGCCCACACCCTGCCGGTAATACCCGTGGACCGCAACCGATAATCCGGGATATTTAGGAAACGTTTATAACTTTCGCCGGTATTCTAAGGTTTTATTTAGTATCCGGACTATATAGTGTTAGTACTGGACAATATTCCAGCAAACAACTCAAGAGTGAGGAGTTCGTGCATGATACGAGTACTAGTAGTCAGCCAGCAGAGTCTGCTGCGGTACGGAATTGAGCATTCACTCGGCAGCACAGAGGGAATGGAAGTTATCGGTTCGGTAGAGTTGAATGATGCCGCCCTTGCCGATATAGAAACCTCACCTCCCGACGTGGCCGTCGTGGATGTTGATGGATACAATGGGTACGGTCTGTCCCTGGCCCGCCGCATAAGACAGCGGTCACCCAACATCGGCGTGGTCCTCCTCACCTCAACCCCCAACGATGACCAGCTCTTTCAGGCACTTAAAGTGCAGGCGGCAGCCTGCCTTGACAAGGAGAGCAGCACAGATGACCTGATTACCGCCGTGGAACGAACCGCCCGCGGAGAGCACCCGATAAACGAGAGCCTTGCGGTACGGCCCAGGGTAGCCGAGAAGGTGCTGTCCCAGTTCCAGAAACTCGCCTGGCAGAAGGATGCTGAAGACATCATGTCACCACTAACCCCCAGAGAGATAGAGATACTTAACTACATAGCCAAGGGCTATCTCAACAAGCAGATAGCGATGGAGCTCGGCATCAGCGAACAGACCATCAAGAACCATGTGACCTCTATCCTGCGCAAGCTGAATGCCAACGCACGTACCGAAGCGGTGGTCCTTGCTATCAAGCAGGGCGTTATCTCCATCAACTAGCAGGGACTGTAAAGGCATTTGTAAGACACTACACTGGCTTCCCGCCACAGGAGAGCCCATCCTGCATGGCACTTTCGTCCCCGTTCCACCGCAGTACGGTGTGCCTGCTGATACGAGATTGCGATTCCCCTGTGAACCCTCAAGGCTCTTCCGTGGTGCCGTTGTGGTTTGTTTGTCTCAGAATGCAACCAGGAACACAGGATGTTTAGCAAATGTTTAGAAGTATCGCCCACTTTTTAGGCTTTTTTTGGTACTGCTGCCGTATAGTGAATGAAGGACTACAGCTTCAATATGCCAGCATCTAAAGTGATGCCCACATAACCGGAGCATGTAAAAGAGGATAATGTGAGGAGTGACTTGTATCCGATGATAAGAGCAGAAAATGACCGGGGTTGGCAGAAATACTGCGGGTTCCTGAACCTGACCATAGAACAGTTCATGGCAATACAGGGGACACTCCTCCTGCAGCAACTGGAGAGAGTGGCCGGCAGCCCCCTGAGTAGAAAGATAATGGGCAGTGAAGTGCCCGGGTCTGTCAATGAGTTCCGTAGACGGGTGCCACTGACCTCATACCAGGACTATCTTCCCGAATTCGAGTCCGGTCGTGAGGATGCACTGCCCGAAAAGCCATATACCTGGGCACACACATCCGGAGCATCGGGAACCTTCAAACGGGTACCATACACCGAGGAGTTCTACCGGTGCGCCCTCGATAACCTGATGGCTGCCTTCATCCTCGCCTGCTCCCGAAAACGGGGCCGGAGTACCCTTACCGAGGGGGATAAGGTGCTGTTTAATGTTGCCCCGAGCCCCTACATATCGGGGATACTGGCCACCGGAGCAAGCCGGATTTTCAACCTCAGGCCGATAATGACGTCCGGTGAGCAGGACAGCATGGACTTCAAGGACAAAGTGGCCAAGGGGTTCGAGCTGTCACTTCGGACGGGAGTGGACATACTGGTAGCCATGACCAGCGTCCTGGTCAAGATGGGCAACGACTTCAATAAGCTCTCTCAGGGCAACCGAAAGTCGAAACGGATACCAAGTCTCATGGCCCTTCCCAGACTTGCCCGTGCTTTCCTGCGCAGTAAACTGGAGCGCAGGGATATACTGCCCAAGGACCTCTGGCCGGTCAAAGCACTGATTGGCTGGGGAACTGACACATCCGTCTACCGGGAACAGGTGTACCGGTACTGGGGGGCGTATCCCTACGAGATGCATGCCTGCACCGAGGCGGGCATAATGGCACTGCAAAGCTGGAACAAGAAAGACCTCACGCTTCTGCCTCATTCCAATTTCTTCGAGTTCATTCCTGAGGAGGAGTGGCTGCGATGCAGGGATGACCTCTTCTACCAACCGAGCACGGTACTGCTTTCCGAGGTAAAGCCCGGCCAGCGCTACGAGTTGGTAATCACCAGCTTCTACGGCATGCCCTTCCTGAGGTACCGGCTGGGACACCTCATCAGAATCACAGCCCTGGAGGACGAGGAGGCGCAGGTATCCCTCCCTCAAATGGTGTTTGAGACCAGAGCCGATGAACTGATAGACATAGCCGGCTTCACCAGGATAAGCGAAAAGACAATATCTCAGGCGATTGTCAATGCAGGACTGACCCAAGAGGACTGGGCCATCCGCAAAGAGGCTAATAACGACAAGACCTCGCTCCATTTATACATTGAACTGAACGGTGAGTATTCCAGGGAGAACATTGCCCCGGTCCTGCACGAAGAACTGACCAGGATTGACCCGGGATACCGGGACCTGGAACGGATGATGGACATCCGTCCTCTGGAAGTGACGGTGCTACGTACCGGCACCTTCGGAGATTACTACATACAGCAACGCGACAGTGGGGCTGAGCTGATGCAGCGCAAGCCGCCGCGGATGAATACCCCGGACGATATCATCGGTGAGTTACTACGCATCAGCGATACGCGGGGAATACAAGTGGCGCAGTTGACTGAAGCTACCTGGAATACTGAAGCAGGTGCTGTTTCAGCACATCTCACAGGATGAATGAGGCCCCGGTCATGAATTACGGGATAAGGAGGAGCCGGATTTGACCGCATACCTGGTGATACCCGTCATGGAAGTGGTTTTCTGCCTGATTCTACTGGTGCTGCTGGTGGTCAGGGGTAAACACCATATTGCGCGAAAGCCCTTCTTCCTGTTCCTTTTCAGCATGGTACTGTGGGGTCTCTTCATCTATCTAATGCGCCGTGAGCCTGACCTTGTAACGGCACTACTCTGGGAGAGGCTGGTTTTCGTGGCCATATCCAGCGCTGCCATCCTGTTCTACACGTTCACCGTCAGCCTCACCGGGGCCAGGCCGAGAAGATGGCTTCATTATCTGCCCTATGGTCTTTACTTTGCCTGTATCACCCTCATCCCCACCAAACTCATGGTCAGCGGTATGCAGGTTATGTGGTACGGTAAGGCTCCCATTATCGGTCCCCTATTCCCGGCCTATGTCATCAGCGTATACCTGCCGCTAACTCTCGGTCTGGTGATACTGGTCAGGCACGGAAGACACTCCCACAATGTGGACGAGAAGATACGGCTTCAGTACATCATTGCCGGTATCATCGCCATGTTCATCGGAGGGACCACTGACTACCTGCCCGTCCTCGGGATAAGTATGTACCCGCTGGGAATTGTTGGGGACATCCTGTTCTGCGTGCTGGCCACGGTGGCAATGCTGCGCTATGACCTCCTGGAAACAAAAATGATGTTCCGCAAGGGAATTGCCTATGCGCTGGTGGGTGTGCTCGTTCTGGGTATCTTCGGCGGTATGACACTACTGCTCAGCAGCGTCTTCCACACCGCCCTGAGTCCCATTTCGATAACGATTATGATAGTCTCAGTCCTTATTGCCCTTCTTGTCTTCACATTCTTCCAGCCGGTGCTACCCCTCTTCCAGCGCATTGTGGACCGATGGTTCTACCGGGAACGGTACGACCACCTCCAGGCTCTGAAACGATTCACCAGTGAAACCAGGGACATGATAGACCTCAAACAACTGGCATCATCACTGGTTACGGCTATTGCCAACGGCATGCAAAGCCGCTATGTCTACCTGCTGCTGCCATCCCTGAAGACGGGCGATTTCGTCACCCACTCATACTATGGCCAGAACCCGAGCGGTCATCTCTCCCTGCGCACCAGTAGCCTGCTTGCCCTCGCGATGAGGTATGAGGACGGCCTGGTAGACGTGAACGACATCGAAGTCCTCCCGGCTCTCAAGGGACTGGTAAACGGAGAGAAAGACACTCTGGTGAAGAACCATATTGAAGTCATGGTGCCACTGAAGACCGGGGACCGGCTGGTCGGAATACTCCTCATCGGTGGCAGGCTATCCAGCAAGCACTACTCCAGTGAAGACCGGCAACTGCTGCACAAGATATCCCAGGAAGTAGCCGTGAGTATCGAGAACGCCCTTGCCTACGAAAGTATCCAGCAGAAACACGGTGAACTGCTTGAGGCTATGGACGGAATCATCCATGCTATGTCACTGGTTGTAGAAACACGAGACCCGTATACCGCCGGCCACCAGAAGCGGGTAGCCGATATTGCCTGCGCCATCGGGAGAGCAATGGACCTCCCCGAGTGGGACATAAAAGGCATACGTATCGCCGGACTGCTCCACGATGTCGGTAAGCTGGCAGTACCCGCCGAAATCCTCACCAAGCCGGGCAAGCTCAACGCATCCGAGTTTAGCATCATCAAGAGCCACTCACAGGTGAGCTACAACATCCTCGAACTGATAGAATTCCCCTGGCCGGTGAAACAGGCCGTTCTCCAGCACCACGAAAGACTGGACGGTTCAGGCTATCCTGATGGCCTGTCCGGTGACGACATCATTATCG